>NZ_SHMI01000050.1:0-18738 GCF_004284735.1 Shinella sp. JR1-6
CCAGCCCTGGCGCATCATGTCGATCGGGCGCAGAGAATGGGCCTATGGGTTTTGATCAGTGAGGGGCCGTATTACCCGCAAGGTTCTTGATTTGTCGGGCGCGGAACGCGACTTCAAGCACGTACTGGATGATTTATTCGACGTCCACAATTCCGCGCAGGGCGTCGCCGACCTTTTCCCATATCCGCTAGGCATTCCAGCGCAATCTCATCTGTTTGCCCGCGAGATCGAGCAAGAAGACGAGGCAAACTAAGTGCGGAAAACTGGACATTACGTGGCTGAGCGAGTGCCATCGTACGACCGACTTGTTGCCGCGACCACACCTCGTAGGCGGCAAACGCTAACTCCTCTTTCGGCAACGATAGTTCCTGCGTGCGAAGCCTATGACCAAGCTTCCCCAGACGTTCATGCTCGCGCGCCTATCGGCCTTGCTGAGGCCGCGAAGGATGCCTTGATCGACGCCTTCGAAAACCGCACCGTCGCCATGAACCGCCTTCTTGCGGAGATGACGAACTCGCTACCACGCCGACACGCCGATCTGTGCCCATACTGCACCTTGGACACTAATCCCGATCTCGACCACTATCTCCCAAAAGAGGAGTTCCCCGAGTTCGCGTTGCATGGTCGAAACCTGATCTACATCTGCACAACGTGTAACCGCAAGAAGTCGAAGTACTTTAAATCAGTTCCTGAAGGACACAGACTCTTTATGCACCCTGCACACGAACCGACTTCGCTTCATTCGGTTCTCACGGTAACTCTTCGCTACGCGCCCCGGGCCGTGGTTGCAAAGTATTCGATAGACGACAATGCAGATGTCCCAGACGATGAGAAGGCGCAGTTGAAACGCCACTTCGTTAGATTGGGACTTCCCGAACGATATGCTACGCGCGCGCAGAATAGTCTGACTGCTCTAAAGGAGGACTTGGCTGGGCATAACGTGGTAACTGTCAGAAGAACGCTCGATCACAAAATTCAGAGTTCTTTGGTTGGAGAACCAATCAACGGGTGGTCCAAGGCATTATACCGTGCCGTTGCAATGGATCAGAATGCCATGAGCGATTGGTTGCTGGGGCCCTGACATTTTGTGGATGGTGGTTGGCGGACTGCGTGGCTGCAATGAACTCTACCCACCGGCGAAAACGCTAAAGGACGTTTTCAATCCTTACTTCATGCCAAGCCAATGCAGCCATCACACGGCATCGGTTTCCGGGTCTTTCCTTTGTCGCAGAATAGATGCTTTGAGGGTCGCAAAGCGCTGATCAATCTCCTCGTCGGAGACTTCGACATCAAGAATGTCTCCGACGAATTTCAGGCGTCCTTCGGCTTCTCGAAGGACTTCGCCCCATCTTTTCACCCAAACCTTCCCTCTTTCGAGTTCTACGAAAAGTCCCGTCGGGCGATTAGGCTGGGTAATACGATGCAACTGGTCGGCTGCCACGTCCGTAGTCACTAGGAAGAAGTTCCAAGATGTCGAGGTGTTCAGGTATTCTGGCTGTTTCGTAAGCGCGACCGCGTATTCCTCGATCTGGTTAAATTCATGCCGCCCCACCACGTTAGATGGACGCTTGAGTTCGATCAGTAAGTATTCACGGTGATCCTGAATGGGGTGGGGAATGACGCGCCCAAGAAAGGCGTCGGCACGTCCTTTTTGTCCGCTTGTCTTGGTAACAGCTCCCTGCCTTCCCCTGCTTCCAAGGTCTTCCGCGACGCGGTTCATGACGCGCGTAAGCCCCGCCTCGGCGAGGGCTATATGAAATTGCTCTCCGAAAATCCATGTGTTCGCCTGGACGATCAAATCCAGTTCCCCGCGCTCCTTCACAGTGAGCCGCTTCTCAGGATCGCAAACCATCTGCCTGATGAGTTCGAGCACCGCCTTTCGGTCGGCGATCATACTCGAAGCTGCGATGATGTTTGAAAGCTCCGTCTTTGCGAGCAGCGCTGAGAATTCGTCCTGCTTGGTTTTCGGCAGGTTTACGACGGCCCGCAATATGCTGGTTAGAGATTCGGGGTTATGCCTGATCGCTTCGCGAAGTAACGTAAGCGTTATTTTTTTGAGGGAGGGGGCGGCCCTCTTGAACTCCCGTGAATAAGAGGACACCGCATAGGTCGCGATGTCAAAAACCTGACGCTCTCGTGATTCCAACTCGCTCTTTGGCTCGCCCTCATAGGGATAAGCGCCCTCGGCTATGAGGTCATCAATAACGTTGGACGCCTCTTGAGACTGCCGTCTTCGAAAATGGCCGGTCAAAACCTCTCGGACGTATTCCAGGACCTTGTTGAGGTCTGGGTCGGTTAAGGCGTCGAGTTCGAGAAGGTTTCCGGCATGCATTTTCTCGAAGAATTTCGAGTAGGCATATGCCGAGAAAGAAAACCCGGGCGCGGTTATAGCAGCGGGCTGTGAGGCAAGGGCCACTCCGTCGTCCGCTCCCAGATGAAGCCTACGATCTCCCGTGGTGGCTTTCCACTCGATTACTCTGACACGAAGGTCTTGCAGGGTGCCATTGCTAAGCTCAATATGCGAAACCGGAACATGGTCGTTTCGCGCGATGATTTTGTCGGGAGAAATGAGTTTCCCGTCATATACGATCTCGACGTTGGGATACTGGAGGACATAGGCGGCGAATACGGCGCTGAACTGCTGGAACGCAGCGTCGCTCGCTAGCCAATCAAACTCGTCCTTGAGGCGGCCAAGTGTGACGGTCGTTCCGGAAGTAGTACCGTCAGCGTCCATCGCTTCGCTTACGTCGCAGCTTCCCAAAGCTGCTGCTTCGATTTTCGCCGATACCGTTTGTAGGCGACCGCCTTCGAAAAATTTAGTTTGCCAGTGCGAAACGCCTGCCAGTGAGAAGAAGCGAAGGCGGCCGCGTCCTTCCTTGCCATGCATCGCTCGACCGAATTTCGGCGTTCGATCTACACCTTTCTTCCAAGATTCTCCCAACTGACCGTACTCTTGTCGAAGGGCAACTGGGCGAATCCCTGTACCGTCATCGACAACCTTGATCTCCTGCAGTCCGCCGAGAGCGTTCTTGTTTAGGATCACAGACACGTTGAGCGCGTCGCCGTCGAGGGCGTTCCAGACGAATTCCGATAAGCCACGGAGAGGATCGCTGGTTTTGGCGACCCGCTCAAGATGGTCTTGTCCTGGCTTCAAGCTCAAAGTTGCCATTCGATTCCCCAAATCTTCAATATCGATCTCGCATTACCAGCGAACGCAATCAAGGGTTCCCGCTGCGCGCCAACGATGACATCACGGTGCGCGGTCGTTTGCGGCCAAGTATGATGTCTTTCCGAATGCTCCGGGTGACTTGGTTACATCGCCCGTGACTGCCGATCGTTATGGTTCTCTACTGGCGGGCGCTCAGTCGCGTATGATAGGCGATGTCGCTGAGATCGCGCAGAGACGGGCCTGACGGCCACTGCGGTTCGACGCCAAGATAACCCTTATCTTGATAACCAAGATGACTTTCGGCCGAAACATTGGCCGGCGTTTCCGTGCCGCGTTCGAAAGGGAATCTCTTCGAAGTGGAATACCTCACCTCTGACATCCGCCCGCAAAAACAGACATTTACTGTTAGCGTTGCCTCCGATACGAACATCCAATCAAAGACGCCCCGGGATCGAGACAGCGCCTGCTGTTTGATACAGCCGTCTGCAGGCTTGTGAGGGAGGAGATGGTGCGCGCACGAGACGAATTTTCAGCTGGAACCAAGCGAACCCTCGCAGAACGAGCTGCGCATTTCTGTTCGAATCCGCACTGCCTTAAACTCACTGCAGGACCTCATTCTGATCCAGAGATGAGTTTGAGAACTGGCCATGCCGCCCACATACACGCTGCATCTACTAACGGGCCGCGCTACGACAGGGCTCAAACGCCAGAACAGCGCAAGCACATCTCAAACGGTTTGTGGCTGTGTCGGGAGTGTGGCGACGTCGTCGATAAGGATACATCGCCTCATGACCCTGATCTTCTTCGCCGATGGAAAATCGATCACGAGGCGCTAATCGCAGAAGTTCGTACAAGAGGATACGCCGAGAGCCTCAAACTTCTGCAAACGCGGAGGCAAGAACCTCAGCTCGCGAAAGACATTGTGGCAGAATTCGAGGACCACCGTGCACTGTGGCAAACGTTTGACGCAGAGTTTCCGGACCGAGTGCGCCAATCGCTTGATCGCCTGCGGTATCGGCTCGTTGATCTACGTAAGGGATTGCCTCAAGGCACGGAGCTGGATCACTTACTTCTATCAATGACAAAGACTATCCTTAGTTTTTTTGTTCAAGTGGAGCGAATGGACCTGGCGGCACTCCGTTGCGACGGATTTGATCCCAATTGGATGCATTTTCGAGATGCGTTGGCGACGTTGCGAAAATCGATTGGCCTGCAGCTTTTTGGCCTGTGCAATTCCTATGGGGTTGTTCCCACCGGCGAACTGGCGGGAATAATGCCGCAGTACGCGTCACCAGACTAGAGTTTGGTTGAGAAGAGATCATGGTGGAGATGACGACCCAGATTTGGACAATGAGGAGGTCTCTGGGCAAAACACAACAGCTTCTATACCGCCTGCAATGGGGCGGATAGCGGACCGTGCGCACCTGAGACACCCAACATGGAAAACGGAAATCTGAACTCTTGCCACCGAGTTCTGGGATTGGGTCATGTCGGTCATGACATGATCGACTAAGCGCAGCATTTCTTACTAGCCGATGTACCGCAGCACCGCTTTTCATTGATCGCTTGCTCGGCCAACCAGCGGTCCCGTGGCTTGCAACTCGCGGGACGCGGCGTCAATGCGACCTGGAGAGCGCCGTCGTTCGCGATAGGAGCGTTCGCGCAGAACAACTGCACCGGCCGGACTCCATCGCTGACTTCGAAGGTCAGCTTGGCGGAGCCGTCGAGATGGACGTGTTCGGAAACCTTACGGACGATGGCCGAGAACTTCCCGGCCGTCATATGGGTCCGCTCGCCCTCCTCGATGTCCCACAGCTGCACGAAAATCTCCGACCAGGCTTCCGGATTCGCCCCGCAGTCGAGGGCGGAGAAATGGCCCGCCTTGACCTCAGTCACGTGATAGCCGGGCTTCACTGGCTTTTCGTCATACAAGAAGACCAACGGCAGGTCCGGGGCGTCTGCGGCTCTGCCGAGCAACTCCCCGAGCGAGATATCGGTTTTGTCGGATTGGCTATTGTCGATCGTGCTCATTTGCCGCTATCCTTAATTTCAATGATTCAAGGATTATTGAAATATGGATGATCGTCAAGCCCTCTCCTCCTTCGCCGCACTTTCTCAGGAGACCCGGCTCTCCATCGTGAGGACTCTGGTCGTCGCCGGCCATGACGGTCTGGCCGCCGGCGCGATCGCGGAACGCATGGGCGTGTCCCCATCGAACGTCTCGTTCCACCTCAAGGAACTCGAACGGTCGGGATTGATCTCCCAGCGCCGGGAGTCGCGCTCGATCATCTATTGCGCAAGCTATGACACGCTGGCCGACCTCGTGACGTTCCTGATGGAAGACTGCTGCGCAGGACATCCCGGCATCCGTGGCTCGGTCGAGCGATCCACGGGTTGCTGCCCGAGCGATGCGTAGACCGCCGAGGAACACGTCATTGAATAAGATCAAGGTTCCGGCGGGCATCGTCTCCGCTCTCGGTGTCACGCAGATCATCGGTTACGGCACTCTCTACTATTCCTTCAGCATCCTCGCGCCCGGCATGGCCAAGGACCTGGGCATCAGCCTGGAGCAGGTCTTCGCCGTCTTCTCGGTCTCCCTGTTCATCGGCGGGCTGTCTGCTCCCTTCATCGGCAGGCACATGGACAGGATCGGCGCGGCGACCGTGATGACGCTGGGATCGGCCTTTGCAGCGTTCACTCTGGCTCTGTGTGCGTGGTCACCGTCTGTCTCGCTGTTCGCCCTTGCGATCATCCTGCTCGAGGTGTCCTCCGGCATGGTCCAGTATCAGGCAGCCTTCGCAACGCTGGTCGAAAGCGAACCTCGCACGGCGGCGCGCAGTATCACCTACCTGACACTCATTGGCGGATTCGCCTCCACCATCTTCTGGCCGATCGCCGCGACCCTAACGGGATACCTGTCCTGGCGGGAAATCTATCTGGTGTTCGCCGCCCTGAACCTTCTCATTTGCATGCCGCTGCATTACTGGATCATGCGTGCCGGAGGGTTGAGTTCCAAAACGGACGAGATAAGAACCCGCGAGCTCGTCGTTGGCGCTCTTGAGCCACAGGCGCGCCGCCGCGGCATGCTGCTGGTCTCCCTTGCCTTCTCTCTTTCGGGCTTCACCCTCGCCGCGATCCTTGCCCACATGGTGCCGATGCTCGGCGCGATCGGACTTGGCAGTGCGGCGGTCGTTATCGGTTCGTTGTTCGGTCCGGCTCAGGTCATGAGCCGCCTGATCAACATGGTCTTCGGAAAGAGCCTGTCGCCGCCCGCGCTTGCGATTGTCTCTGCCGCTCTCATGGTCGCCGGTGCGGTGATACTCGGGGTGTCGGGTGATTGGCTGCCCGGTGCGGTGGCTTTCGCCATCTGTCTTGGCCTTGGGTCAGGGATCAACAGCATCGCTCAGGGGAGCCTCCCGCTCTATCTCTTCGGGTCGGCTGGCTACGGCGCGATCACGGGCAAGATGGCTGCGGCAAGGCTGGCGATTGGTGCCGCCGCACCATTCGTGTTTGCCACGGCGATGGAGAATCTCGGCATCGCCACGGCTCTGTTCGTCAATGCACTTCTTGGCATAGTCGGCATCGGTGCGTTCATCGCAGTGGCTGCGTCTACACGGAGCCCTACAAAGTCTGAGTAGTGAACCGAGGCTGGTCACACAGACATTGCCGATCTCATGTTGGCTAGAGCAATGCTTCTGTTGACAATCACACTATCCCTACCGCTACCCGAGACGAGCGTGTGGCGATGCCGCGATTCGCCTGATAATCAAAACCAATGCGTGCAATTGCAGCTCAAGGGGCAGGAGTTGCGAAAGATCGGGAGGGGACATGGCGGACGGATTGTTGGATTGGGCGGACAAGCAGGCCGCATGGGTTCGTGACGCGCTCAGAAGACATGCTCAACAAGCAGGGTTCTCGTTGAATGATGAATACAAAAAGCACGTCCGCACAGGCGTTCGTCTCGCTTCAGGATACGCTTTGGACCCTGTTCCAGATTATGAAGCGCTTGATTCCAGCCATCTGAAATCGGCAGCTGCGAAGGAATCGCGCGCAATCCTTTGCTCCTTAGGGCCGGTCCGAAATTTAAACCGCCTTGCAGACGGGCAGAAGCTAAAGTTTGCGCTGAACGGCTTGACTTTAATTTACGGTGACAATGGAAGCGGCAAGAGCGGGTACTGCCGGATAACTAAAAAACTCTGTCGGAGTCTGACGTCGGACGAACTGTTAGGAAACGTATTCGAAGCCGGCACGAAGCCGCCGGCTGAGGTTCAGGTCCGATTCATCGAAGAAGGCGCTGCAGAACCACAGGAAGTCGACTGGATCGACGGTACGCCAACGCCGCAGCCTATTTCACGAATATCAGTGTTCGACTCCGCCAACGCACGTTTGTACGTCGACAAACAGAACCGGATAGGGTTTCTTCCCGCTGACATCGCTATTCTTGAGCGGCATGGCACTCACCGCGGCGAGTTGGAGGCCGAGTTTCGTACCGAGATAAAGGCGCTCGAAGCCAAACTAAAGACCCCGCTACCTGGAGGATATTCGCCAACGGGAACGGTGGCCGCTCTCCTCGCACGTCTTGATCCCAAGTCGAAGGTGGCGCTACCTTCCAAATCTCAAATCGAAGCTCAAGCCGAATTTTCAGACGCCGACAAAATGGAACTCGGACAGCTGGCAATTCTGTTGGCCAGCGACCCATCTACAATGGCTGCCAAGCGTCGTCGAGCGAAGGCCGCGTTAGAAAAGATGGCTGTCGTTGCTCTTCTAGTCGAAGCGCGCCTCTCGGACAGTGCTTGGGCGATGTTGACAGAACAGATCGCGGCGGCGGGATCAACGGCATCTGCAGCCAAGCTTGCCGCAGCATCGGCGTTCGAGAAGTTACCGCTTGCCGACGTGGGGCAAGCACCGTGGCGACTAATGTTCGATTATGCCCGTGCCTATGCCGCGACTCTCGGGGGTGACCACGAACACGTACCATCCAAGGAAGGCGACCTCTGCCTGCTCTGCCAGGAACCCTTGACTGCAAAGGCAGCCGAGCGGATATCGTCCTTTAATGCCTTCGTGACAGGAGCGGCGAATTTGGCAGCCCAACAGGCAGCGACAACGCTCAACGCATCGCAGAAGGCCATTGTTGACCTCAACATTCCTAATGGCGACGAAATCCGGGCAGCGTTGGGCGAGTTCGGCGATCTCTCACCTGCAAGGAAAGAGGTGATTGGTGTTGTCATCGATTACTTTGCCATAGCGGCGAACCGCCGATCGTCGTTTATCGCTTCGGCTGCTCCGGAAGTGCCGCTCGCCCCCTCCCTTGCCGCGGCAATCAACGAGCAATGTGCTCAATTGGCTGCTGAAGCCAGCGATGATGACAACGCAGCAAAAGACGACACCACTCGCGCCGCAACGAGGAAACGGCGCGACGAACTGACTGACCGAAAGAAACTTGCCGCTGATTTGGCCATTGTCCTTCTTCGTTTGGACGATCTGGAAGAGCGGCTCAAGCTTTTGAAGTGCTGTGAGGCCGTCGAGACAGGCTCAGTCTCGCGGCAGATGACCGCGCTTCGACGGAGTCTGGTCATGGAAGACCTCGAAAAGAGAATCCTCGATGAGATTCAGGCGCTAGGCCTCTCGCACATCCCGTTCTCGGTGAATGACCGTAGTCAGGATGGCCAAAGCTACTTCGAGGTTGGGCTTGCGGCACCGAAGGCCACGGCAAACAACCGCGTGCTAAGCGAAGGCGAGCAGCGAGCCCTGGCTTTGGCCTGCTTCCTTGCCGAGGCAGGTGGCGATGCATCTCACCATGGTCTGATCATCGACGACCCGGTCTCTTCGCTAGACCACATGCGTGTGCGAAAGGTGGCTTCCCGATTGGTGGGTGAAGCCGCAAACGGAAGACAGGTGATCATTTTTACGCATAACCTTCTCTTTTTCAACGAGATCGTGGATGCGGCCGCTCAGAGCATGCCCCCGGTTCCGATCGTGCGGAACTATATAAGCAAGAACGAAGCGTCGGGATTCGGGATTATCAGTGAGACCGACGAACCATGGATCGCACAGCCTGTCACCAAGCGGATCGCGAATCTCCGGGACCGCTTGAAGACATTCAATGACATTGACAACCAGACGGACGAGTCATGGAGGCGGCTGGCAAAGGATTTCTACACCGACCTTCGCGAGAGCTGGGAACGCCTCGTGGAGGAAGTACTTCTCGGTAAGGTCGTCGAACGGTTCAACACCGACGTGAGAACCCAAAGCCTAAAGGTCGTCTCAGTGGAGGACGAGGATTATAAACGCGTGTATTGGGCTATGAAGCGCGTTTCCGAACGTTCGGGGCACGACATGGCCGCCGGGAAAGTTCTCCAGGCTCCAACCCTTCTCGAAATGAAGAGCGATCTCGACGCGATTGAGGAGTTCCGTACGGAAGTGGCCAAACGCAGGAAAGCAAACGAAGAGAGGCGCGCTGCGTTCGAAAAGCCTCCCAAGGCGGAGACCATTTAGGAAACACGATCTAAGTAGTCGCCACGACACGTGGTGAGCCTACGCCACGTCCGCAAAGGGTCCAAGAACGGACTAGGATTTGGAATGTTATTTTTGCCAATAGCGACCTTTGCGATTGCGCGATGACCGCTATTGGCAAATCATTGACGGGCTTGGTTCATTCATCCAAATAGTTGGCGATCAGAAGGCCAAAGGCGTGACTAAATCGACCTCAGCGACACCCGCTTTTCCAGTTCGGCCGCCTGTTCCTTCCGCTCGCCGTAGCGATCCGTCAGATGAGCCGAGGCGTCTCGTGTCAGTAGCGTGAACTTCACCAGTTCCTCGCAGACGTCCACAACGCGGTCGTAGTAGGATGACGGTTTCATCCTGCCGACGGCGTCGAACTCCTGGTAGGCCTTGGCGACCGACGACTGGTTCGGGATGGTGATCATCCGCATCCAGCGGCCAAGCACGCGCATCTGGTTCAGGGCGTTGAAGGACTGGCTGCCACCGGAAACTTCCATGATCGCCAGTGTCTTTCCTTGCGTCGGGCGGATCGATCCGAGCGACAGAGGAATCCAGTCGATCTGGGATTTCATGATCCCGGTCATTGCACCGTGGCGCTCTGGGCTGACCCACACCTGGCCCTCCGACCACTGGGAGAGGTCGCGCAGTTCCTGCACTTTCGGATGGCTGGCCGGAGCCTCGTCAGGAAGCGGCAGCCCCTTCGGATCGAACATCCGCACCTCGCACCCCATGCGCTCGAGAAGACGTCTGGCTTCGTGCGCCAACAGGCGGCTGTAGGACACCTCCCGGAGCGAGCCGTATAGGATCAGGATGCGCGGCTTGTGCGTCGAGAACGCTGGACGCAACGCGTCGAGGTCAGGCTGACGAAGATGCCGTTCCTGCAAGGCGGGGAAGGTCTCAGACAATGCGCTTGCCCTCCTCATCGAGAACCTGCTCGCCGTCTTCCTTGAAGAACTCTCCCTTGAAAGCATCCGGCAAGATGTCGAGCACGACTTCGGAGGGCCGGGCGAGCCTGGTGCCGAGCGGCGTGACGACGAACGGACGGTTGATGAGGATCGGGTCCTTCAGCATGGCGTCGAGCAACTGGTCGTCCGTCAGCTTCGGATCGTCGAGGCTCAACTCCGCGTAAGGCGTGCCCTTATTGCGGATCGCCTGGCGGACGGTCAATCCGGCGTCATTGATCATCCTTGCCAACTCGTCCCGCGATGGCGGGGACTGTACGTACTCGATGACGGTCGGTTCGATCCCAGCGGCACGGATCATCTCCAGAGTGTTGCGGGAGGTGCCGCAGGCGGGGTTGTGATAGATGGTGACGTCCATTCTCATGTCCTTTCAGTAATAGTATTTCGGGAGACGGCGGGCGCGGCCTCGTACCAGCCCTTGCTACGGTTCACGATCCAGACGACCGACAGCATCACCGGGACTTCGATGAGCACGCCGACGACCGTCGCCAGAGCCGCGCCGGACTGGAAGCCGAAGAGGCTGATGGCGGCCGCGACCGCGAGTTCGAAGAAGTTGCTGGCCCCGATCAGCGCCGAAGGCCCGGCGACGCAATGGCGCTCCCCCGACATCCGGTTCAAAAGATAGGCCAGCCCTGAATTGAAATAGACCTGGATCAGGATGGGGACGGCTAACAGGGCAATGATCGTCGGCTGCGCGATGATCTGGTCGCCCTGGAAGCCGAAGAGAAGGACGAGCGTCGCGAGCAGCGCGACCAGCGAAAGCGGCTGCAGTCTCGCCAGCATGGCGTCCAGCGCCCCTGTCGTTCCGTCCGCGGTAAGCCGCCCCCTCAGGACCTGGGCGATGATGACCGGGACGACGATATAGAGGACGACTGACAGTACGAGGGTGTCCCACGGCACTGTGATGGCCGACAGCCCAAGCAACAGCGCGACGATCGGAGCGAAGGCAACGACCATGATCGCATCGTTGAGGGCGACCTGGGAAAGCGTGAACAACGGCTCGCCGCGGGTCAGGTTGCTCCAGACGAACACCATCGCAGTACATGGCGCAGCGGCCAGGATGATCAGGCCTGCAATGTAGGAGTCGATCTGGTCGGCCGGCAGATAGGGGCGGAACAGCCAGCCAACGAACAGCCATCCGAGCAGCGCCATCGAGAACGGCTTGACGGCCCAGTTGATGAACAGGGTCACGCCAATGCCACGCCAGTAGGTGCTCACCTG
The DNA here is from genome assembly GCF_004284735.1 of Shinella sp. JR1-6. Classification (NCBI taxonomy): domain Bacteria; kingdom Pseudomonadati; phylum Pseudomonadota; class Alphaproteobacteria; order Hyphomicrobiales; family Rhizobiaceae; genus Shinella; species Shinella sp. JR1-6. The sequence continues at coordinate 11,854 of NZ_SHMI01000050.1, forward strand.
CGCCAGCGAACGGAAGTCGATCTTGACGAGCATCGGTATGATCATCAGCCAGATCAGGATGGCGACGGGCAGGTTCACCTTCGCGACCTCCGCCGCGCCGATGACCTGGAAAACGCCGGGCATCAGATGGCCGAGGGCCACGCCGACGACGATGCAAAGGAAGACCCAGATGGTGAGGTAGCGTTCAAACGTGGACATCAGGCCGTCTTTCCCTGAGTTCCCGTCGAGCCTTCCATCGCACCGATCTGGCTGAGCTTCGTTTCGAGCGCCAGACGGTCGATCGATGACAGCGGAAGGCTAACGAAGGCCATGATGCGGTTCTTGAGGAAACGGGCGGCCGTCGCGAACGCGCGCTGGATTTCAGTGTCGGAGCCAACGACCCCGGCCGGGTCTTCGACACCCCAATGCGCCGTCATCGGATGACCGATCCATACCGGGCAGGCTTCGCCGTGCGCGCTGTCACAGACGGTAAAGATGAAATCCATTTCGGGCGCGCCCGGTTCGGCAAAGACATCCCAGCTCTTCGACGAGAAACCAGATGCCGGATAGCCGAGAACGTCCAATTCCTTCAGGGCATGTGGATTGACGTCACCCTTGGGCTGGCTGCCCGCGGAGAAGGCCCGGAAGCGTCCGCCGCCCTCCTTGTTGAGGATGGATTCGGCGAGAATAGAACGTGCGGAGTTGCCCGTGCACAAGAAGAGCACGTTGTAGGTCTTGTCGGCCATGGTCGTTTTCCGTGGTTAGGTAGGAGGTCTGTCGAGTTTCATGATCGTTGCCGATGCCGGACAGATGCCCGACAGCTGACGGGTCGCGAGAACGGCGGGCGGCACATCGGCGCGCTCGATCACAGCGAAGCCAAGGCTTTCGAAGAACGGTGCGGCGGAGGACGTCGCCAGGAAGACTGCAGAGTTCACATTGACGGCCTTCAGCGTTTCCCCGGTCAGCGATTTTCCAAGCGCCTTGCCACGATGCTCGGGCAAGATGATCATCGACCGGAGGAGGACCGCATCGCCGCACACCTCGATGCCAGCATAGCCAACCGTGCCGCCATCGGAGCAAACCGCCCTGAAAAAAGAGCGCCCAGCGTCTTCGAGGTCTTCGGTTGGAAGACCGGAAGCCGATAGCGCCAGTTTCAGTTCGGGATCGCTCCCCGGGATTGGCTCCAGCCTGATGTCGCTCATGACAGCTTCACCTCGGGAGCACAGCAAGGTGTGAGTTCTGCGATGAGCGGCGCGCAGAGTTCCGCCGAGCCGCCGCAGCAGTCTTTCAGCAGGAAAAGAGTCAGGTCGCGCAGCCCCTGAAGGTCCGCCCGGTAGATGATCGAACGGCTCTGCCGCTCGCTTGAAACCAAGCCCGCACGTGACAGCGTCGCAAGGTGCGCCGACATGGTGTTCTGCGGGACATCGAGTCGCCGGGCGAGCTCCCCAGCAGGCACCCCATCGGGCTCGTGGCGGACGAGAAGCCGGAACGTTTCCAGCCTGGTGGTCTGAGCGAGTGCGGCAAGCGCCGCGATTGCTGTATTGCTATCCATATATCCAGACTAATGGATATATTGTCTTTGTCAACAGGTGGCTATCCTTTCAATGTCCGTTCTGGAGCAATCAAGTCATCCAGAAGTGTCGTTGGTGGCCGTTTATGAAAGTGCGGCGACATCTTGGCGGGAGGCCTATTCGCAAGCAGGAGTGCGCGGCTTGCCGGAAACAAGGTTCGGCGGATGATTGAGCATTTAAACCGCACAATACAAAGAACACGTAGTCTAGGTTGCGATTTCGGCGTAGCGAATACCCAGTCAAATGACCGCATATTCGCTGGCGGGCTCGGCGATCGGAGACACGTTGTGCTTTTCCATGACTGCCTTCAAATCAGCTTTTAACGACTCGTTACCCTCGTCGAGCGACTCGGATATTCCCCGTATGTCAGCAGCGTCTGAGGGATCGCGGATTACCACCGGCTCGCCTTCGAGTTCAGCCTCTTCGGCGAGCACGTCATCGAGGTATGGCTGCAGGGTTTCGACGTTCCGATGCCCCATCAGCTGCCTGGCTCTTTCCAATACCATGCTCGCCTGCCAAGCCCTTCCATGTATACTTCGATGACGAAGGTAAACATCCTTCACGATAGCTTGGCAAAAAGCCGCCCTCAGCTTGTGCCCGCTTCCGGGAATGAAGCAATCCGCAAAAATCTTACCTAGTTTATTGCTGATGCTCTCTTGAGAGAATGCCCTGTTCTTATACGACAAAAAGACTTCGTCGGGTGCCTTGTGCTGCCTAATTTTGAAACGCTTTTTTACGAAATCCGCTCTCGTGGTCCATATATAGTCAAGTATGTCCTCGAGCAAATTTATAGAAATCGGGGCTTCCCTTGCCCCCGTCTTCTCGGTCACCACGAAGAAGAGATATTTTATGCCCCGCGCGGCCAAATTCTTGAGCGCTTTGAGGATCAGCTTGCGGTTCTCGGGAAGATAGTGACGTCGCAACACGGTTTCGTATTCTGGAATTTCCAGAAACTCACCTTCCTCACGAAAGGCGTTTAGGATTGCCGCAATGGTCAGATTGGCGCAACCACCCGCCCGTAAACCAGAATGTCGCATCAGTGACGCTATCAGGAACCAAGTTTCACGTCGGTTCTCGCTTGCGCTGTCCGAGTTCGCCTTCGCGATGATCCGCTTCGCCTCGGGATCGGACGGTGTCTTTCGCGTTTTCTTGGTCTTGCTCTCCTGTGCCCGGCTAAACTTGAATGGCGTCGTGGAGAGCGTGCCCGACTTTCGGGTGAACAGGCTGTCGGCGAGCGACCCCAAGGTACTTCCCGCGTATCTTTTTAGTACAACGCCGCGCTTTCGCTCCCAGAAGTCGTAGCATGCCAATATTGTGTAAAGTTTCCGCACGTTCGTCGCGTCGATTGTTAACTCGGAATCGTTGAACGGTATAATGTTTCCGGTCCGCCGGCCGCCGCGCAAAAGGAACCGTTTGAGATGGCGCTCGTCTGCGTCGAACGGATCGACGCCTTGTAGATGCAGGTAATCTTCCCAGACTGCGAGATTCAGGGCGGCCTTTTCCAATGATCGCCATTTCGAGTTATATCTGATGCCCTTCTCCAGGAGAAAGGGAAGGATGAACATCGAGCATCCAATCCGATCATTCATGGGAAGGGAGAACTTGGGAAGCGGAATCTCGTCAATTGTGAAATCGGTCGACGCATGGTCGATCTTCGTTGTCGAAACAAACGCGTTCATGTTCTTAAACTGTATGTTGATAGGAGGTGATGGCTGCCGTCGAGAGTGGCAACGGCGTCCAGCAGTTCCATTACCTGATAAGTTCGGGTTGCGAGTTGTTCGCCAAGCTTTCGATTGATCTTCTTCAGCTGGTCGTTCTCTGCCTTGAGGTCAGTCACCCCGATCTGGATACTCGATGCTTCCTGGAGCAGGCGGACCCATTCTTTCACCATATCCTCATGTGGGCCGCCAGGGCTGTCCATGTTGGGGCTGCCCCATCTGAAGATACCCTTCTCTGGATGGTGCCACTCGCGTAAAGCGACCTTGCTGTCCGGCCAAAATGCTTCCGCAGAGCGGCCATCGCTCCGCCACCCCTTCATAATGGCTCGCATTTCCTTGAGCTTGGCGTCGAAGGAGGCGGCGACAAAATCAGATCGATCTTCCCGCCGGAGGCGCTTCGCTCCCGCCTCGGGTTGGGTCTCGCTCGGAACTTTCCTGCGGCGGCCCATTACGCATACACCTCGATAGCCGCGATGCGCCTTTCGATCGCTTCCCTCTGCTCGCCGGTGGTCAGTTTGATCATCAGCCGCACTTCCGCCAGAGCGTTTTCCCAATACGGAGAAATGGCAGGAACACGAGCTGAGTGCGGGCATGACAGGCAGGTCTCGTCATCGGCAAAATCGAAGTCGACTTCTGCGTTATCGCTTGGGAGCATGCCGGTTAGCATCTGCTTCAAGGCAAGGCACTTCGACTTCGACTTGTCATCATTCGAGTTGTTGCACAGGCATACGCTGTGACCCTCAGGGTGAACTTGCATCGGCGTTGCTCTGACCAATTTTTCCAACGCCGCTTCGAAACCAGGTTCGTCGTAGCCTCCCTTGGTTATCTCGAGTTCTGGAAGGAACCTCTCTTTCAACTCGTTGACCTGCAGGGTGATTCGCTGCCCCGCCGACCCGGCCAACTTCGCGCCGTCGAGCGCCGTTTGCATGATGTGCCTAACCAGTTGCCACTTGCCGTCGTTTGTATCGCGTTCACGCTCAATGTTTCTTTTCGCAACTTCGGCCCTTGCCAGTTTATCCTCTCCCAAACGCAACGCCGTCGCCGCCCTCATTTTCAAGTATCCTCTGGTGGTGTCCGGGTTGAAGTGTCTGTAGTGGAAGGATAGCGCGGTCAGGTTCGGGAACATCCAACGATGGAAGTATGTCGTTCCGAAGAACTTCCGGAACTGATGGGGGGTGAAGACCCACGTCTCTCCGTTAGCGAGCGGCGGAACACCTAGCCAGTTACATGACCGTTTAAGATTTTTTGCGAGACTAACCAAGGCTGGCCTGCCCGTTAACGGGCAGGCTATATTGAAAAGCCACTCGTCCTCGCGAAATCTGTTATAAGAATGAAGACGACGCACGATGTCGACTGCAGCTTTGACGGACGAGGGGATCGGTATCCGGTCCACGTCGCGGATATTCTTCGCAATAAGACAGTTCAACCACATGTTCCCGTTTGCGTCGATTTCGACGCAGTCCTTCTTCAGGCAGTTGCGCTCGTCATCGCGTCTGGCGGTAAATGCACATATGACGACCGAACAAAAGATTGGGAGAAAAACAAGTAGGAAGGTACGTATAGTGACCAGATGGCGTGGTTGGTCGCCCCTGCGCCTTGAAATATTGTATATCGGCTTGAGCTCTGGAAATCCGAGGTGACGCAAACGGTCGTTCACCTTCTTAAACCTTTGCAAGTCCGTCGGGCGTCCAGTTTGATCTAGTCCGTTCTCAACGATATCGAACAGCTCTTTGACAAGGTCGTCGTGTACCAGTTTCAAACAAGCATCGATCAGCCAGCTGGTCTGGTATTCTGGAGCGTCTTTGGTTCGCTTCCGGGCTTTGGCCCACTTAACCTGACTGCTTCTATCACGTTCGTTCAGGTGAGCTCGATATCCAATAGGATCGTGGCTTAGAAGTTCTCGCAGGTTCCAAAGCTGGGTCCACGGCTTCAAAAAATCTAGCGCCGAACCTTCGGCAATTTTTTCTTGCGAGATTGGCTTTTCGGGAATCTTGTAAGTTCTGGCATATCTGAGACCCTTCTGAGTGATGTACTGAAACATCGTCGCGCGCGTGGATGATGTTAATGAACGCGCGTCTTGCAGGCCCAACATGTGCGCAACGAAATTGCCGTCTACCTCACCACGCTGGTTGAAGTAGGGCTCGACGTCGCCTGTATCCCATGCACCGCACAATGATTTGACTCGCGCCGGCATCGACAACAGTGCATCGCGGCCACCTGAGCTGAGCGCTCTTATGAATTGCCGATGCCAGGCAGCGTTGAGCTTCGCATAGCTCTCTATTCCGTTTTGAATTCGCCATTTCAAGAACAGCAAGTGAAATCGAAAAGTGATGGCGGCCCCTGCCGCGGATTTATTCCACCCTACTGGCTCGTCGTCGAGGCTGTGGTAAACTACGAGTTTTATCGTAATTAGGTCGCGCTCGCACTCAGGGTCCAGCAGATTGATCGAGCTCGGAAACGCGGTCAGATACTGATCGAAATCGATCGTGACCGTCGGATTTTTCCGAACAGCGACACTCTCCGTGCCAATGACCCATTTATTGCTGAGGGGGGTAGTACCGTCCTTGAACCAATATCGGACTGGAAGGGCTCCGATAATCTGGTCATGGAGGCTTGGTGTGGTAACATCGGCGTTAAGTAGGGCTACTGACATCGCCTCACCAAATAACCGGGACAGCAATGTCGCCGGAAGCTATCCGCCCCTCGACATCCGATTGGACAATAGCGAATTGGGAAGCGAACCTACTTTCTTTGATCTTAATAATGTATCCTTCCACAATACCGAGGAAAGGTATCCATTTTCGGATGAACCGCTTCGGATTCAGATACAAAACCTTCTCCATCTGCTTGTACATGGCGACCTTTGCCAAACATAAATCCCGCATTGTATTTTCCCGAACGGTAAATCTCCTACCAGAATTGGATAGAAGCGCTTCCTCTTCTATCTTTGTGTTTTTCTTCGATTTACTTCGATCCCCAAACAGCGCAAAATGAAGCCCGTTCTTTAGCCCAAGCTCCTTTCTTCTTTCGAAGTCTGATGGATCGACACCGATTTTTGCTGCGGCGTCGTCAAGCGAAGAGGCCGATACCGCCTCCCAAGCGTTGAGGAATTTCCGGATCATCTCCTGCAGGATGGCTTTGACACCCTGCAAGTCGAGATAGTGATACGCCATCTCGGGTGTCGATTGCCCCGCGATCGCCATAGCCAAGTTCACATCGAAGGAACCATCGGCCCGTTTGGCGTTCATGAAGCTTCGACGAATAACCCTTTTCGTGACACTCAAACCTCCAAACAGGGCATTGTCTTTATGGCGATCCAAAAAGCCATAGTGCCAGTCTCTGTCGATCTGACCTAAGTTGTGCCTCACGGTGTATTCGCCTGGACGCCTGTATATCCAAAGCCTTTCGGCTATTGGTCCGTCTACAGGCCTCATCGGTTTGGACATTTCCCTGAACATCTCTATGACGCGGAAACCGGAAACCTCACTCTTTACTTTTACGGAAACTTCGCCGACTTCGTCTTCACGCAATCGCCCCTTAATACCAACGAGCGCTGACGGCGACTCGTGGAGGGTTCCCAAATCATCGAATTTCTGACTCCCTGTGCCGAACGGAGG
>NZ_SHMI01000051.1:0-18078 GCF_004284735.1 Shinella sp. JR1-6
GTCTTGCCATGGTCAACGTGGCCGATCGTGCCGATGTTTACGTGAGGCTTGTTGCGCTCAAACTTACCTTTTGCCATTTCCGGCTCTCCGTTCCTGATCCCGTAAGGGGAAATTCATACAAATTGCTTTTGGGGGCGTACCCCGGTCACTTCTGACCGGAGTACTTTGCCTGGATTTCCTGCGCGACGTTCGACGGAACCGGCGCATAGTGGTCGAAGACCATCGAGTACTGGGCGCGACCCTGCGACATCGAGCGCAGGTTGTCCACGTACTTGAACATGTTCGCCAGCGGCACGTTGGCGGAGATCACGACGGCGACGCCGCGCGATTCCTGGCCCTGGATCTGGCCACGGCGGGAGTTCAGGTCGCCGATGACGTCGCCGACATAGTCTTCCGGCGTCACGACTTCGACCTTCATCATCGGCTCCAGCAGCTGGGCGCCGGCTTCACGCGAGGCTTCACGGAAGCAGGCACGCGACGCGATTTCGAAGGCGAGGACCGAGGAGTCGACGTCGTGGAAGGCGCCGTCGATGAGCGTCGCCTTGACGCCGAGCATCGGGAAGCCTGCGAGCGGACCCGAGGACAGAACGCTTTCGATACCCTTCTGAACGCCCGGGATGTATTCCTTCGGAACAGCACCACCGACGATCTTGGATTCGAAGAGGAAATCTTCGCCATCCGGGTTCGGTTCGAACACGAGCTTCACGCGGGCGAACTGGCCGGTACCACCGGTCTGCTTCTTGTGCGTGTAGTCCTTTTCGGTCTTGCGCGTGATCGTCTCACGGTAAGCAACCTGCGGCGCGCCGACATTGGCTTCGACCTTGAACTCGCGACGCATGCGGTCGACGATGATGTCGAGGTGAAGTTCGCCCATGCCTGCGATGATCGTCTGGCCGGACTCTTCGTCGGTCTTGACGCGGAAGGACGGGTCTTCGGCGGCCAGACGGTTGAGCGCGAGGCCCATCTTTTCCTGGTCGTTCTTGGTCTTCGGCTCGATCGCGATCTGGATGACCGGCTCGGGGAATTCCATGCGCTCCAGGATAACCGGCTTCAGCGGATCGCAGAGCGTATCGCCCGTCGTCGTATCCTTGAGACCAGCGAGAGCAACAATGTCGCCAGCAAAGGCTTCTTCGATGTCTTCACGCGAGTTGGAGTGCATCTGCAGCATACGGCCGACGCGCTCGCGCTTTTCCTTGACCGTGTTCATGACCGACGTGCCCTTTTCGAGCTTACCGGAATAGATGCGGGCGAAGGTGAGCGAACCGACGAAGGGGTCGTTCATGATCTTGAACGCGAGCATGGAAAGCGGCTCGGCGTCATCGGCATGACGCTCGATTTCGGCTTCCGTCTTGACGTCGATGCCCTTGATCGCCGGGATATCTGCCGGGGACGGCAGGTAGTCGACGACGGCGTCGAGCAGCGGCTGAACGCCCTTGTTCTTGAACGCCGTACCGCAGAACATCGGGTGGAACTTCACGTCGATGGTGCCGCGGCGAACGAGCGCACGGATCTGGTCGTTGTCCGGGTAGTTGCCTTCGAGATAGGCTTCCATCGCGGCTTCGTCGATCTCGACGACGGTCTCGATGAGCTTCTCGCGGTATTCCTCGGCCTTGGCCTTCATGTCTTCCGGGATCTCGACGACGTCCCACTGGGCGCCGAGCGATTCGTCGCGCCAGACGAGAGCGTTCATCTCGACGAGGTCGATGACGCCCTTGAAGTCGCTTTCAGCGCCGATCGGCAGCTGCATGACGACGGCGGTCGCACCGAGACGCGACTTGATCATGGACACCGAGCGGTAGAAGTCCGCGCCGGTCTTGTCCATCTTGTTGCAGAAGATCATGCGCGGAACGTTGTACTTCTCAGCCTGACGCCAGACGGTTTCCGTCTGCGGCTCTACGCCAGCGTTGGCATCGAGAAGGGCGATCGCACCATCGAGTACGCGCAGCGAACGCTCGACTTCGATGGTGAAGTCGACGTGGCCGGGGGTGTCGATGATGTTGAAGCGGCGGGTCTTGCCGTCACGGCCCTTCCAGAAGGTCGTGGTGGCAGCCGACGTGATCGTGATGCCGCGTTCCTGTTCCTGCTCCATCCAGTCCATGGTGGCGGCGCCGTCATGGACTTCGCCGATCTTGTGGGACTTGCCGGTGTAGTAGAGGATGCGTTCGGTCGTCGTCGTCTTGCCGGCGTCGATATGCGCCATGATACCGAAATTACGGTAGTCTTCGATTTTGTATTCGCGAGCCATTTCGGACTCCTTTCGAGACGTTAGTTTCGGTTACCAGCGGTAGTGCGAGAATGCACGGTTGGCGTCAGCCATCTTGTGCGTGTCTTCGCGCTTCTTCACTGCGCTGCCGCGATTGTTCGCCGCGTCCATGAGTTCGCCGGAAAGGCGCTCGACCATGGTCGTTTCGTTACGCTTGCGGGCAGCTGCGATCAGCCAACGGATTGCGAGAGCCTGACGGCGCTCCGGGCGAACGTCGACCGGAACCTGGTAGGTCGCACCACCGACGCGACGCGAACGCACTTCGACGTGCGGAGCGACGTTGTCGAGAGCCGAATGGAAAACACCGAGCGGATCGGCCTTTGCCTTGCCCTGAACGACATCGAAGGCGCCGTAAACGATCGTTTCGGCGACGGACTTCTTGCCGTCCAGCATGATGGCGTTCATGAACTTGGTGACAACGAGGTCGCCGAACTTCGGGTCCGGGTTGATCTCGCGCTTTTCTGCTCTATGGCGACGGGACATACTTTTTGTCTCTCAATCTTGAATGATCTGGCCAGCGAAATGGCGCTGGTTACTGTATTACTTCGGACGCTTCGCGCCGTACTTGGAACGACGCTGCTTGCGGTTCTTGACGCCCTGGGTGTCGAGAACGCCGCGGATGATGTGGTAACGCACGCCCGGCAAGTCCTTCACGCGGCCGCCACGGATCATGACGACAGAGTGTTCCTGCAGGTTGTGACCTTCGCCCGGGATGTAACCGATGACTTCGAAGCCATTGGTCAGGCGGATCTTGGCGACCTTACGCAGAGCCGAGTTCGGCTTCTTCGGGGTCGTCGTGTAGACGCGGGTGCAAACGCCGCGCTTCTGGGGGTTTTCCTGCAGGGCAGGAACCTTGTTGCGCTTAACCGACGCCTGGCGCGGCTTGCGGATCAACTGGTTTACGGTAGGCATAGACCCATCCCTTATCGTGTCTCATTACCCTTGCGGGCGATAGGTGGCCACACGCGTGTTCATGCGCAATAAAAGGCCGATCCGCCTGAGCGGATGACCTTTGATAGGCAGAGGACGCGATATAACCGCGTCATGCGTGCAGCATTCATGTTCTCAACGTGCGTCGAGCCCTGTTTGAGGCGAACTTCAGAACGAGTCATTCCGAACCAGCCAGCCTCACATAGGCTCTGATGGCGTGCGGTCTACTGACTTAAGGGCAAAAGGTCAAGGGGCGAGGCGAAAGAATCCCGGTGCGGAATGGCTGTCCTGCCTGAAAAGCAGGGCTTTCGGCGGCCTCCCCTGCCCCTTTCGGGATGCATCCGGGCTCACCAGCCATCGCTGGAGAACATTAAGGAAGCGTAAAGATGGAATCAACCCTGAGAGTCGGTGCGTGACCGGGTACATCCAACAGAATCGGGAATCACCTTTTGCTGCACCCGCCCATTTTGCATTTGGGCCTTGCCGCCCTACCCTTTATAGAACCGGCATCACAGACCCGAAAGGAGCCCGCCATGGCGGCCAATGCCGATAACGACAACAACACGCTCGACGATCCGATGGTCTTCATCATCATCGGCAAGGCCTATGAGCGCGAGGGCGACGAGGGCATCGACATCCATGTCATGCTGCGTGCGCCAGACGACGACACCGCCGTGCGCGAGGCGCTGAACGCGCTTTCCGAAGAGGGTTTCCTCGAAGCCGACCTCGACCAGATCGGTACGCTGACCGGCGTGCCGGAGGACGAGCCGCATGCCTCCGCCTACAAGGGTGCCCTGGAGGGCGAGGTGGCGATCATCCGGTTCGCCTGATGACCGCCCTCTCCCTTACTTGATTTCGCCGCTCGGCAGAGGCGTATCATCCGTCTCTGCCGGCAGCACCGGATAGACCACGTCGGGCATCCGGCCTTCCAGTGTGCCGAGGAAGGCGACAATCCGGTCCACGTCGGTATCCGCAAGATCCTCGCCGAGCTGCGAGGTGCCCATGATCGCAACCGCCTGCTTCAGGTTCCACACCTTGCCCGAATGGAAGTACGGCGCCGTCAGCGTGACGTTGCGCAGCGGCGCAGCGCGGAAGACGTAGGAATCGTCCGCCGTCGCCGTCACGGCAAAGCGGCCCTTGTCGTTCTCCGGCAGAACCTCGGCCCCCGGCTTCTCGATGAGGCCGAACGGATAGTAGCCGTTGCCGCCAAGATTGACGCCGCTGTGGCACGAAGCGCAGCCCTTGTCGATGAAGAGCGCCAGCCCCGCCTGCTCTTCCGCCGTCATCGCCCCGTCGTCGCCATTGAGATAGGCGTCGAAGGGCGCCGGCGTGATCAGGGTCGCCTCGAAGGCCTCAATCGCCTTCGCCATATTGTCGAACGTCACCGGATCGGCTTCACCCGGAAAAGCCGTCGTGAACCATTCGACATAGTTCGGCATCGATTTCAGCGTCGCGACGACCTGGTTCGGCGTGTTCGCCATTTCGACGCCCGCCTGGATTGGTCCCTTGGCCTGCGCCTTAAGGTCTTCCGCGCGGCCATCCCAGAACTGCGCATCGTTGAAGACGGCATTCAGGGCCGTCGGCGAGTTACGTGGCCCCTTTTGCCAGCCATGGCCGATCGAGGTTTCAAGATTGTCGTCGCCCCCGGTCGCCAGGTTGTGGCAGGAGTTGCAGGAGAAGACGCCCGAGGCCGACAGGCGCGGATCGAAGAACAGCGCCTTGCCGAGATCGATCTTCTCCGGCGTGATGGGGTTGTCGCTGACCGCAGGATAGGTGGACGGCAAGGGCTTGAAGATATCGAGCGCCGTCGCGCGCAGATCGGCAGGAACCGGATCGGCGGCGAGAGCCGCAGTCGCAAGGAGCGATAGGGCGACCGTCGCCAGCAGAATTTTCATGGCTACCTCCATTCGTTGGGATACGAATGGACTTTAGAACCGCTCCAATCCGGCCAGTTGCGCCAGATCAAGCCGCCCCGCCCTGTCCTTGCGCATAAACAAAAAGCCGCCCGAATTAATCCGGGCGGCTTTTTCATTCGTCAAAATGTGGGCGATTACTCGGCCGCTGCATTCTCGCCGCCGGCGAGGTCCGCCAGCATCGGGGTTGCAACGCCGGCGCCGGTCGACTTGCGGCGCTCGTCGAGGATCATCTCGTCGCGGGCCGTCGCGATGCGGCGGATCTGGGTCATGGTGCCGCCCGTGCCAGCCGGGATGAGGCGGCCGACGATGACGTTTTCCTTGAGACCCTGCAGGCCATCGGTCTTGCCGGCGATCGCAGCCTCCGTGAGAACCTTGGTGGTCTCCTGGAAGGACGCGGCCGAGATGAACGACGGGGTCTGCAGCGACGCCTTGGTGATGCCGAGGAGGACCGGATCGCCGTATGCCGGCTTCTTGCCTTCCTCGATCAGGCTGTCGTTGACGTCTTCCAGCTCGATACGGTCGACATTGTCGCCGACGATGTAGGTCGAGTCGCCGGCATCCGTGATCTCGACCTTCTGCAGCATCTGGCGAACGATCACCTCGATGTGCTTGTCGTTGATCACAACGCCCTGCAGTCGGTAGACTTCCTGGATTTCGTTCACGAGGTAGGAAGCGAGTGCTTCCACGCCCTTGATCGCCAGGATGTCGTGCGGCGCCGGGTTGCCGTCGAGGATGTAGTCACCCTTTTCGATGTAGTCGCCGTCCTGAAGGTGGAAGGGCTTGCCCTTCGGGATCAGGTACTCGACCGGCTCGACACCGTCTTCCGCCGGCTCGATCATCACGCGACGCTTGTTCTTGTAGTCGCGGCCGAAGCGAACCGTACCATCGATCTCTGCAATGACGGCGTGGTCCTTCGGACGGCGGGCTTCGAACAGTTCGGCAACGCGCGGCAGACCACCGGTGATGTCCTTGGTCTTGGCGCTTTCCAGCGGCGAGCGGGCAAGAACGTCACCCTGGGAGACCTTCTGACCGGGTTCGACCGAGAGGATAGCGTCGACCGAGAGCATGAAGCGAGCTTCACCACCGCGGGACAGCTTGGCGACAGCGCCGTTCTTGTCCTTGATGACGATGGCCGGCTTCAGGTCCGTACCGCGCGGCGTCGAACGCCAGTCGATGACCGAACGCTTGGTGATGCCGGTGGATTCGTCGGTCGTTTCCAGAACCGAGATACCGTCGACCACGTCTTCGAAGTGAACCGTACCTTCCACTTCCGTCATCATCGGACGGGTGTAGGGGTCCCACTCGGCGAGACGCTGGCCGCGCTTCACCTTGTCGCCATCATCGACGAAGATCTTCGAACCGTAGGCGACGCGCTGCGAGGACCGTTCCACGCCCCGCTCGTCGAGAATGGTGACCGCCATGTTGCGGCCCATCGCGACGAGGTTACCGTCGGAGTTGCGCAGCATGTTGCGGTTCTTCATCTGCACCGTGCCTTCATACGATGCTTCCAGGAACGACTGGTCGACCACGGTCGCCGTGCCGCCAAGGTGGAAGGTACGCATGGTGAGCTGGGTGCCCGGCTCGCCGATCGACTGTGCCGCGATGACGCCCACGGCTTCGCCCATGTTGACGGGCGTGCCTCGTGCAAGGTCGCGACCGTAGCAGACGCCGCAGACCCCGGTCTGGATTTCGCAGGTCAGTGCCGAACGGATGCGGATCGACTGGATACCGGCCTTCTCGATCTCGACAACGTCGGGCTCGAGGATCATCTTGCCGGCATCGACAATGCGCGCGCCGGTGACCGGATGGTCGATATCGTCGAGCGCGGTACGGCCGAGCACGCGGGTGCCGATCGACGCCACGACCTGACCGGCATCGACGATGGCGGTCATGGTGAGGCCGGTTTCGGTGCCGCAATCAACATGCGTGACGATGCAGTCCTGCGCGACGTCGACGAGACGACGGGTCAGGTAACCGGAGTTCGCGGTCTTCAGTGCGGTGTCTGCCAGACCCTTGCGGGCGCCGTGCGTCGAGTTGAAGTACTCGTTCACGGTCAGGCCTTCCTTGAAGTTCGAGATGATCGGCGTTTCGATGATCTCGCCCGACGGCTTGGCCATGAGGCCGCGCATGCCGCCCAGCTGGCGCATCTGGTTCGGAGAACCACGGGCGCCCGAGTGGGACATCATGTAGATCGCGTTCATCGGCTTCTGGCGACCGGTTTCCGGGTCGAACTCGACAGCCTTGATTCGGGCCATCATGTCCTCGGCAACCTTTTCGGTGGCCTTGCCCCAGGCATCGACGACCTTGTTGTACTTTTCGCCCTGGGTGATCAGGCCGTCATTGTACTGCTGCTCGTATTCCTTGACGAGGTTTTCGGTATCACCGACGATCTTCGCCTTGGTTTCCGGAATGATCATGTCGTCCTTGCCGAACGAAATGCCGGCGCGGCAGGCATGGGCAAAGCCGAGCTGCATGATGCGGTCGCAGAAGATGACCGTGTCCTTCTGACCGCAGTGACGGTAGACCGTGTCGATCATCTTGGAGATGTTCTTCTTGGTCATTTCCTGGTTGCAGGTCTCGAACGGCACGTTGACGTTCTTCGGCAGAAGTTCGCCGATGATCATGCGGCCGGGCGTCGTCTCATAGATCTTCGAGACCAGCTTGCCGTCGGCATCCATGGTCTTGAAGCGGCCACGGATCTTGGCGTGCAGGGTGACGACCTTGTTCTCGAGCGCATGGTGCAGTTCGCCCATGTCGGAGAAGGCCATGCCCTCGCCCGGCTCGTTCTGGTTCATGATCGCCAGATAGTAGAGGCCGAGAACCATGTCCTGCGACGGAACGATGATCGGTGCGCCGTTCGCCGGATGCAGGATGTTGTTCGTCGACATCATCAGCACGCGCGCTTCCAGCTGGGCTTCCAGCGAAAGCGGAACGTGAACGGCCATCTGGTCGCCGTCGAAGTCGGCGTTGAAGGCCGTGCAGACGAGCGGATGCAGCTGGATGGCCTTGCCTTCGACCAGGATCGGTTCGAAGGCCTGGATGCCCAGGCGGTGCAGCGTCGGTGCGCGGTTCAGGAGAACCGGATGTTCGCGGATGACCTCGTCGAGGATATCCCAGACCTCGGGCTTTTCCTTTTCAACCAGCTTCTTGGCCTGCTTGACGGTCGAGGAGAAACCCTTGGCGTCGAGGCGGGCGTAGATAAACGGCTTGAACAGTTCGAGCGCCATCTTCTTCGGCAGGCCGCACTGGTGCAGCTTGAGTTCCGGACCCGTCACGATGACCGAACGGCCGGAATAATCGACGCGCTTGCCGAGCAGGTTTTGGCGGAAGCGACCCTGCTTGCCCTTGAGCATGTCGGACAGCGACTTCAGCGGACGCTTGTTGGCGCCGGTGATGACGCGGCCGCGGCGGCCGTTGTCGAACAGGGCGTCAACCGATTCCTGAAGCATGCGCTTCTCGTTACGGATGATGATGCCCGGTGCACGCAGCTCGATGAGGCGCTTCAGACGGTTGTTGCGGTTGATGACGCGGCGGTAGAGATCGTTGAGGTCCGACGTCGCGAAACGACCGCCGTCCAGCGGGACGAGCGGACGCAGGTCCGGCGGGATCACCGGAACGACCTTCATGATCATCCATTCCGGGCGGTTGCCGGATTCCATGAAGTTCTCGACGATCTTCAGGCGCTTCATCAGCTTCTTCTGCTTCAGGTCCGACGTGGTGTCGGCCAGATCCTGACGCAGATCGCCGGCGATCTTTTCGAGGTTCATCGAGGCGAGCATCTCGTAGATGGCCTCGGCGCCGATCATCGCCGTGAACTGGTCTTCACCATATTCATCGACGGCGATCATGTATTCTTCTTCGGAAAGAAGCTGGTTTTCCTTGAGCGCGGTGAGGCCCGGCTCCGTCACGATGTAGTTCTCGAAATAGAGAACGCGCTCGACATCCTTCAGCGTCATGTCGAGGAGCGTCGCGATGCGCGACGGCAGCGACTTCAGGAACCAGATGTGGGCAACGGGCGCAGCGAGCTCGATATGGCCCATGCGCTCGCGGCGAACGCGCGACAGCGTGACTTCGACGCCGCACTTTTCGCAGATGATGCCCTTGTACTTCATGCGCTTGTACTTGCCGCACAGGCACTCGTAATCCTTGATCGGCCCGAAGATGCGCGCGCAGAACAGACCGTCGCGTTCCGGCTTGAACGTGCGGTAGTTGATGGTTTCCGGCTTCTTGATCTCGCCGTACGACCACGACAGGATCTTTTCCGGCGACGCGATCGAGATACGGATGGAGTCGAACGTCTGCGCAGGCACCTGCGGGTTGAAAAGGTTCATGACCTCTTGGTTCATGCCTATCTCCTTCGTGGGCCAGTGGCCCTCTGCTTAGCAGTCAAATGCGGCGATACCCGGGTGCCGCACGACTGCCTGAAACGGATGAGCCGCCCCTCGCCTTCCGGCGGGAGCGGGAGCGGTGCGCGCCTTTCCGGCGCGCACCTTGTCAGGCTTATTCCGCCGCGTCGGGAAGCTGGCCAGCTTCCGCGTTCGGATCGACCTTGGAGTTCTCGAGTTCGACCGACAGGCCGAGCGAGCGCATTTCCTTGACGAGAACGTTGAAGCTCTCCGGAATGCCCGCCTCGAACGTGTCGTCGCCACGCACGATCGCCTCGTACACCTTGGTGCGGCCTGCCACGTCGTCCGACTTCACGGTCAGCATTTCCTGCAGCGTGTAGGCGGCGCCGTAGGCTTCGAGCGCCCAGACTTCCATTTCCCCGAAGCGCTGGCCGCCGAACTGCGCCTTGCCGCCCAGCGGCTGCTGGGTAACGAGCGAGTACGGACCGATCGAGCGCGCGTGGATCTTGTCGTCGACAAGGTGGTTCAGCTTGATCATGTACATGTAGCCGACCGTGACCTTGCGGTCGAAAGCCTCACCCGTACGGCCGTCGTAGAGAACCGACTGGCCCGAGGAGTTGAGGCCTGCGCGTTCCAGCATGCTGGCAACGTCGGGCTCATGCGCACCGTCGAAGACCGGCGTTGCGATCGAGACGCCCTTGCGGGACTGCTCGGCCAGCTTGACCAGGGCTTCGTCGTTGAAGTGCGCGACTTCATCCTTGGCTTCGCTCTCATAGACTTCCGTCAGCTCGCGCTTCAGGTCGGAGATGTCCATGGTCTTGCGGTACTCATCGAGCAGGT
Source organism: Shinella sp. JR1-6 (assembly GCF_004284735.1). Classification (NCBI taxonomy): domain Bacteria; kingdom Pseudomonadati; phylum Pseudomonadota; class Alphaproteobacteria; order Hyphomicrobiales; family Rhizobiaceae; genus Shinella; species Shinella sp. JR1-6. The sequence goes on from NZ_SHMI01000051.1 coordinate 10,296, forward strand.
CGCCGATCTTCTTGCCCATGCCGGCGCAAGCCCAGGCAAGGTGGGTTTCGAGGATCTGGCCGACGTTCATGCGCGAGGGCACGCCCAGCGGGTTCAAGCAGATGTCGACATGCGTACCGTCTTCGAGGAACGGCATGTCCTCGATCGGCAGGATGCGCGAGACGACGCCCTTGTTGCCGTGACGGCCGGCCATCTTGTCGCCCGGCTGGATCTTGCGCTTCACAGCGACGAAGACCTTGACCATCTTCATGACGCCCGGGGGCATTTCGTCGCCGCGCTGGACCTTTTCGACCTTGTCCATGAAGCGCTGTTCAAGGCGCGACTTGGATTCGTCGTACTGGCCACGGAGTGCTTCGATTTCGCCCTGGACTTTCTCGTCCTCGACGGCGAACATCCACCACTGCGAGCGGGGATATTCGGAGACGACGGCGTTCGACAGCTCTGTGCCCTTCTTGAAGGACTTCGGGCCGGCAACGGCGACGTGGCCGCGCAGCATGTCGACCAGACGGCCGTAGACGTTGCGGTCGAGGATCGCCTGCTCGTCGTCACGGTCCTTGGCGAGACGCTCGATCTCTTCGCGCTCGATCGCCATCGCACGTTCGTCCTTCTCCACGCCATGGCGGTTGAAGACGCGAACTTCGACGACCGTACCGAAGGTGCCGGGCGGCATGCGCATGGAGGTGTCGCGAACGTCGGAGGCCTTTTCACCGAAGATGGCGCGCAGGAGCTTTTCTTCCGGCGTCATCGGGCTTTCGCCCTTCGGGGTGATCTTGCCGACCAGGATGTCGCCCGGCTGAACCTCAGCACCGATATAGACGATACCAGCTTCGTCGAGGTTCTTCAGCGCTTCTTCCGAAACGTTCGGAATGTCGCGCGTGATTTCTTCCGGGCCGAGCTTCGTGTCGCGAGCCATGACTTCGAATTCCTCGATATGAATCGAGGTGAACACATCTTCAGAGACGATGCGTTCGGACATCAGGATCGAGTCTTCGTAGTTGTAGCCGTTCCACGGCATGAACGCGACGAGCGCGTTGCGGCCGAGCGCGAGGTCGCCGAGGTCGGTCGACGGACCGTCCGCGATGATGTCGCCCTTGTTCAGAACGTCGCCGACGGTGACCAGCGGGCGCTGGTTGACGCAGGTGTTCTGGTTGGAACGCTGGAACTTCTGCAGCCGGTAGATATCGACGCCCGACTTCGACGGATCGAGGTCTTCGGTGGCGCGGATAACGATACGGGTCGCGTCGACCTGGTCGACGACACCGCCGCGGCGGGCCGCGATGGCAGCGCCCGAGTCACGGGCGACGACCGGCTCCATGCCGGTGCCGACGAACGGGGCTTCGGCACGCAGAAGCGGCACGGCCTGACGCTGCATGTTCGAACCCATGAGCGCGCGGTTCGCGTCGTCGTTCTCGAGGAACGGAATGAGCGCGGCCGCGACCGAAACGAGCTGCTTCGGCGAAACGTCCATCAGGTTGATCTGGTCGCGCGGGGCGAGCATGACTTCGCCGGCGTGGCGGCAGACGACGAACTCTTCAGCAAACGAGTTGTCGGCTTCGAGCACCGAGTTGGCCTGGGCGACGTGGTACTTGGCCTCTTCCATGGCGGAAAGGTAGACCACGTCGCTCGTGACCTTGCCGTCGACGATCTTGCGGTACGGGCTCTCGATGAAGCCGTACTTGTTGACGCGGGCGAAGGTGGCGAGCGAGTTGATCAGACCGATGTTCGGGCCTTCCGGCGTCTCGATCGGGCAGATACGGCCGTAGTGCGTCGGGTGAACGTCGCGGACTTCGAAGCCGGCGCGCTCGCGGGTCAGACCACCCGGGCCAAGAGCCGAAAGGCGGCGCTTGTGGGTGATTTCCGACAGCGGGTTCACCTGGTCCATGAACTGCGAGAGCTGCGAGGAACCGAAGAATTCACGAACCGCGGCAGCCGCCGGCTTCGCGTTGATCAGGTCCTGCGGCATGACCGTGTCGATCTCGATCGAGGACATGCGTTCCTTGATCGCACGCTCCATGCGCAGGAGGCCGAGGCGGTACTGGTTTTCCATCAGCTCGCCGACCGAACGCACACGACGGTTGCCGAGGTTGTCGATGTCGTCGATCTCGCCCTTGCCGTCGCGCAGTTCGACCAGCATCTTCACGACGGCAAGGATATCGTCCTTGCGCAGCGTGCGGACCGTATCGGCGACGTCGAGGTCGAGGCGCATGTTCATCTTCACGCGGCCGACGGCGGAGAGGTCGTAACGCTCCGCATCGAAGAACAGCGTGTTGAACATGGCTTCGGCCGAATCCATGGTCGGCGGCTCGCCCGGACGCATGACGCGGTAGATGTCGAACAGCGCGTCCTGGCGGTTCTCGTTCTTGTCTGCGGCAAGCGTCGAGCGGATGTAGGCACCGACATTGATGTGGTCGATGTCGAGGACCGGGATCTCGTCGAAGCCGGCTGCCAGGATGATCGGCAGGGTCTTCTCGTCGATTTCGTCGCCGGCTTCGAGATAGATCTCACCCGTCGAATAGTTGACGACGTCTTCGGCGAGGTAGTTGCCGTAGAGCTCATCGTCGGTCGCCTTGAGGGCCTTCAGGCCCTTTTCGGACAGCTGCTTGAGGAGGCGCGGCGTCAGCTTCTTGCCGATCTCCACCACGACCTCGCCGGTGTCGGCATCCACCATGTCCGAGACGGCCTTCTGGCCTTTCAGCGCGTCCGGATTGAAGGGTACGCGCCAGCCTTCGCCGTCGCGCTGGTAGAGCGACTTCGTGTAGAAGGTCGACAGGATCTCTTCGCCGTCCATGCCGAGCGCCATGAGGAGCGAGGTGACGGGGATCTTGCGGCGGCGGTCGATACGCGCGTGCACGATGTCCTTGGCGTCGAACTCGATGTCGAGCCAGGAACCGCGATAGGGAATGACGCGTGCTGCAAAGAGCAGCTTGCCCGACGAGTGGCTCTTGCCCTTGTCGTGGTCGAAGAACACGCCCGGCGAACGGTGCATCTGGGAGACGATGACGCGCTCGGTGCCGTTGACGATGAACGTGCCGTTGTCGGTCATGAGCGGCATGTCGCCCATGTAGACGTTCTGTTCCTTGATGTCCTTGATGGACTTGGCGCCCGTATCCTCGTCGATATCGAACACGATGAGGCGCAGCGTCACCTTGAGGGGCGCTGCGTAGGTCAGGTCACGCTGGCGGCATTCCTCGACGTCGAACTTCGGCTGTTCGAATTCGTAGGAAACGAATTCCAGCATGGAAGCGCCGGAGAAGTCGGTGATCGGGAAGACCGACTTGAAAACGGTCTGAAGGCCCTCGTCCGGGCGACCGCCGGCGGGCTCTTCAACCATCAGAAATTGGTCGTAGGATGCCTTCTGAACCTCGATGAGGTTCGGCATGACTGCGACTTCGGGGATTTTTCCAAAAAACTTGCGTACGCGCCTACGACCGTTAAACGAAAGGGTCTGAGCCATCGTCGCTCCTTCAAATTTGCATCCGGGCCTGCAACGGACGGGGTTCGCTGGCCAGTCGATCCCGTCGACCAATGGGTTGGTTCAATCTCGTCTCACTGCCGGTTGACGGGCCGGATTGCCAGTCGCTCGGTGGAAGACCATCCTCTTGAAGAACCCATTACCCAAAAGCCGGTTTTCGCGGCTTTTGGGTAATCAGTTCAGGGGAATCATCAATGGGAGAGGGTCGAAACCCTCTCCCATCGCATTCCGGTATTACTTGACGTCGACCTTGGCGCCGGCTTCCTCAAGCTTCTTCTTGAGGTCGGCAGCTTCGCCCTTGGAGACGGCTTCCTTGACCGGCTTCGGAGCGCCTTCGACGAGGTCCTTGGCTTCCTTGAGGCCCAGGCCGGTGATGGCGCGGACTTCCTTGATGACGTTGATCTTGTTGGCGCCAGCGTCAACCAGGATAACGTCGAATTCGGTCTTTTCTTCTTCGACCGGGCCAGCAGCAGCAGCGCCGCCAGCAGCAGCAACTGCTACGGGAGCAGCAGCCGAAACGCCCCACTTCTCTTCGAGCAGCTTGGAAAGCTCAGCAGCTTCCAGAACGGTCAGAGCAGAGAGGTCTTCAACGATCTTTGCGAGATCAGCCATTGTGATAGTTCCTTATATTCGGTTCGAACTGGTATTGTTTGATTACAGCGAAAAACCGCCTCAAGCGGCTTCGTCCTTCTTGGCGTAGGCTGCGAACACGCGGGCAAGCTGGCTTGCCGGTGCTGCAACGACCGTAGCGACGCGCGTGGCCGGGGCTGCAATGAGGCCCAGCAGCTTTGCACGAAGCTCGTCGAGCGAAGGCAGGGTCGCAAGCGACTTGACTGCTTCAGCGTCGAGCGTGGTCGCACCCATGGCGCCACCGAGAACAACGAGCTTGTCGTTGGTCTTGGCGAAATCCATGGCTACCTTGGGAGCAATCATCGGATCATTTGCGTAAGCAATGAGCGTCTGACCCTGGAAGAGATCAGACATCCCTTCCGACTCCGTACCCTGAAGGGCAATTTTGGCCAGGCGGTTCTTCGCGACCTTGACGGTGCCACCGGCCGCACGCATCTTCGTACGAAGATCGTTCATCTGTGCGACGGTGATGCCGGCGTAGCGGGCCACGACAACCGAACCGGAAGCCTTGAAGACTTCGTTCAGCTCCGTGACGAATTCGCGTTTTTCCGCTCTTTCCACTGTGCCTATCTCCAGTTGACAGGACCGTGACTTCTCACGGGACCTGCCGGGTTTACCTTTGCCGCCAGGGATCCGCTTCAAAAGGGATCCCGAGCGACGCTCGAGGATCCTGTCCCCCCGCGCTCGACCGGATGGCCGCGACACAAGGTAAGGTAGGTTCGAACCGAATTTCGGCGTCATCCGACGCGGAAGAAATCCAGGTCTCACCCCGTCTCATGCAGGCTAAAGTGATTAAGGGATAACCACCTGCAATCTCGGACAGGAGTTCCGGGTTACCCCGGAAATCCCCGGCCAGACAAGGCCGGGAATTCTGTTGCGGTTCGGCCGGAGCCGAGCCGTGAATTAAACGCCTAGATCAGGCAACCGTCGACGGGTCGATCTTGACACCCGGGCCCATCGTCGAAGAGATGGCGACGCGCTTGACGTAGTTACCCTTGGCACCCGTCGGCTTGGCCTTGATGACCGCGTCGGCGAAAGCCTTGATGTTTTCTTCAAGAGCCTTGGCGTCGAAGGAGGCCTTGCCGATACCGGCATGGATGATACCAGCCTTCTCGACGCGGAACTCGACTGCACCGCCCTTGGATGCCTTGACGGCGCCTGCAACGTCCATGGTGACGGTGCCGACCTTCGGGTTCGGCATCATGCCGCGCGGGCCGAGAACCTTACCGAGGCGGCCGACGAGCGGCATCATGTCCGGGGTCGCGATACAGCGATCGAATTCGATCTTGCCGCCCTGAACGATTTCGACGAGGTCTTCGGCGCCGACGATGTCTGCACCGGCAGCCTTGGCTTCGTCAGCCTTGGCGCCACGTGCGAAGACGGCGACGCGAACGTCACGGCCCGTGCCGTTCGGCAGGTTGACCACGCCGCGGACCATCTGGTCTGCGTGACGCGGGTCGACGCCGAGGTTCATGGCGACTTCGATGGTTTCGTCGAACTTGGCGACGGCACGCTCCTTGACGAGAGCGATGGCGTCGGAGAGGGCGACGAGCTTGGTCGGGTCGATGCCTTCACGGATCTTCTGGAGACGCTTTGCAATCTTGGCCATGGTCTTAACCTACCACTTCCAGGCCCATGGCGCGGGCAGAACCCTCGACCATTGCCATCGCGCCTTCGATATCGGCGGCGTTGAGATCCTTCATCTTGGCTTCGGCGATCGACTTGATCTGAGCCTTGGTGAGCTTGCCGACCGTCGCGCCCTTGCCCGGGGTCTTCGAGCCCGAGGTGATCTTGGCTTCCTTCTTGAGGAAGTAGGTCACCGGCGGCTGCTTCATCACGAACGTGAAGGACTTGTCCTGGTAATAGGTGATGACGACCGGGATCGGCATACCCTTTTCCATTTCCTGCGTCGCTGCGTTGAACGACTTGCAGAATTCCATGATGTTAATGCCACGCTGACCAAGCGCCGGGCCGATCGGCGGGGACGGGTTTGCCGATCCTGCCTTGACCTGAAGCTTGAGCTGGCCTGCAACTTTCTTAGCCATTTTCTCTGCCTTTCAGAATGCGGCCGGTTGCCCGGCCCGTGATGCCGATCGCAAGATCGGCGGCTGCGGTTGCGTGGTGCGGTCCGGGCGCCCGGCTAAAGGCCGCCTTCCCTTCCACGCGGTTGGCGGAAACTTCCGCCACCAATCCTCGTGAGAGAATTGGATTTCAAATGGGCGGCGCCCGGAAGCGCCCGCCAAAATCAGATTTTCTCGACCTGGGCGTATTCCAGCTCGACCGGGGTGGCGCGGCCGAAGATCGACACTTCCACCTTGAGGCGCGACCGCTCCTCGTCGACATCCTGCACGGTGCCGTTGAACGAGGCGAACGGGCCGTCGGAAACGCGGACCTGCTCGCCGATCTCGAACGAGACCGAAGGCTTGGGACGATCCACACCGTCTTGGACCTGCGACAGGATGCGCTCGGCCTCACTGTCCGGGATCGGAACCGGCTTGTTGTCGGAACCGAGGAAACCCGTGACCTTCGGCGTATTCTTGATGAGGTGATACGCTTCGTCCGTCAGGTTCGCCCGCACCAGCACGTAGCCGGGGAAGAACTTGCGTTCGGCATCGACCTTGCGGCCGCGACGCACCTCGACGACCTTTTCGGTCGGCACGAGAATCTTTTCGAACAGATGATCAAGGCCCTTCTGACGCGCCTTGTTCTCGATGTCCTCAGCGACCTTCTTCTCGAAATTCGAATAGGCGTGGACGATGTACCAACGGGAAGCCATGTTCATCTCCAACCAATCAGGCGCTGGCGCTGAGGACGAGGCCAATCAGCCAGCCCATCAGCTGGTCCGCAGCGAAGAAGAACACTGCAGCCAGGAAGACCATGACAAAAACCATGACGGTCGAGATCATCGTCTCGCGCCGCGAGGGCCAAGTCACTTTCGCCGTCTCGGAGCGTACCTGCTGCAGAAACGCAATCGGATTCGTTTTCGATGCCATTGAATGTCCACGCCATTACGGCACGTAAAGCTGAACTATCAGCCCCACGCACCGCGTGTCTGTTTTGCCCTACATAAAGCCCGATTCTCTTTTTAACAAGAGGCAACCGGACTTTTAACGAATTATGACGGAAAACACCGTCACGCCATCCGTCCCCGTCGCTGCAAGTCGTCCGCGCTGTCCGGCGAGAATGGCAGGGGCAGAGGGGCTCGAACCCCCGACCTGCGGTTTTGGAGACCGCCGCTCTACCAACTGAGCTATACCCCTATACGCCTGCCGCATCCGAAGCGAACCGCCCGTTACCGGCAAGGCATGGCGTCTTTACGGCGCGGGGGCCGACTTGGCAAGCCCGAAAAATGCATTTTTTACAACAAATCAGTGCTTATCCCGGTGAGAGGAGTACAGGCCCCTCATCCGGCCTGCCGGCCACCTTCTCCCCGCAAACGGGGCGAAGGACACAGGCCGCGCCGGCTTCCCCAACCAGGGAGCGTTCGCGGGCCACGTCCCATCTCCCCGCCTGCGGGGAGATGGTTAAATCCGCCCACTCATACGACACAAACAAAAAGCCCCGCGGTTTCCCGCGGGGCTCTCATCAGGTCTCAGACCCGAAGCTTACTCGACGATCGAGGCAACGATGCCGGCGCCGACGGTACGGCCGCCTTCGCGGATTGCGAAGCGCAGCTTTTCT
>NZ_SHMI01000052.1:0-18047 GCF_004284735.1 Shinella sp. JR1-6
CCTCCGTTCGGCACAGGGAGTCAGAAATTCGATGATTTGGGAACCCTCCACGAGTCGCCGTCAGCGCTCGTTGGTATTAGCCGAACGATGCGCCAGCAGTCGCTGATTGTGTGGGGAAGCTTCCTTCATGTGTGGTCGCAATTGAAGGCCGTCGCGGTGCGAATTATCTGGGCGCCTTTTTGCAGCGCAAGACTACGAGGCTCGGTTGATGTCGCCGGAATACGTTTATCCACCTATCATAGCCAGAAGAACGATGACCGCGACGCCGAGGGAGTTGCCGAGGCAGCCCCCCCCGACTGACAATGCGTTTTGGTCGAACTCACAAGCCGGGCGCAGTTGGATATCGGAATCGGAGGCGTTACTTGACGCTGCCGACGGCGTCGGCACGACCGTCCTGCAGTTTGATCCACTTGCCGGCATCGGTCGAGGACTGGCGCTTCAGATATCGATACTCGGTTTCCGACCAGAGCAGGATTTTGTTGCGCATGTTGTCGAGCACGAAATCGCCGCGATCGGTACGAAGGGTCAGCACCGCGTGGCCCTGTCCGCTCGGCTGAACGACGACGGTGATCAGCAGGTTGGAAGGCGAGATCCCGGCCTCGATAAGCTTCTTGCGCTTAATCAGAACGTAATCCTCGCAGTCGGCGGCGCTTTGCGGGTAGGTCCAGAGTTCTTCAACGCCGTAGATTTCCATGTCCGTCAGTGGCAGATAATCCACGTTCGCGTTGTAGTTCACGTTGACGATAGTCTTCCAGTTTTCCTGTGTTAGAATCATCGGGCCCTTGTCCTCGCCGTTGGGCTGGCATTCTTCGCTATATTTCTTGCAGAATGTATAGTGGCCGATCGGCTGGCTAGTCTTGCCAGCGAGTTCCATCGCCGCGGGAAGGGCCATGGCCTGTGCGGCGACCAAAGAGAAAAGAAACGCGATTGCACTGACCTTGAATGCTTTTGTCATTGTTCTGTCTCCGTTCAATAATAGGACAATGACACGTAATTTTTGATCCTACGCAAATCTCAAAAGTATAAATTGGCTCAAATCAAGATTGTATAAGTATAAAATGAAAACAAAAATTGACTTGAATTTAAGTCGTACTTGAATCGCTTTTGATTCAAATTTGAGGAAAATTTGACCTCCGCCAGGCAATTAGCTATCATCTAATCCATTGAATTTAAGAGATTTTCCAAAAGGCGGCAGCATCGTTGCCATGGCAGCATAAGCCTGCGCTCCCAAAAAAGGCGAACCGTCAGCGGACATGTGGGCACATCGCGCTCAGTAGTTTTGGTGCCAATTAAGACCGTAGGGTTCTGCAGTCGATTATCGAGCCCAAAATTTTTCAGAAAAATCCTCTGGCCGTGTGTACCACTTTGAAACGATGTACGCTCGTCGCGAGGTGTTCGTCGAGTTTGCGCTAGGACGAACTGAAACCGTATCGATCGCGCGAAGCCCCCTGACGGTTCCCTCGACCAGCGCGGAGCGATATCGCTTGATATCACCGTCAAGGAAACAGACGGCCAGTTATGCCGGCAACATCGAAAGTAAACGCATGGACGAGCAGACCGAAACGATGACCATCTCCAACCGGAGCGACTTCGCCCTGTGGGCGATCGAGCGGGCTAAGGCGATCGTCTCCGAAGAAGGCGGCAATCTCGCCATCGCCACGCGGGATCATGGCGAAGACGAAATCGCTGCGTCGGCCAACGCCCTTGGCCAGGCCATCGTCGATGCCCTGCTGGAAGTCTTTGACGGCCTGATGCAGGAGTAGCCTCGGCCTAGCGCTCCGCGCCATCGCGGCCATTGTCTCGCTGGCGATCCTGTTCTGCCTGGCGGAGAACCTGCTGGCGATGTTCGTACTGCGCGTTTTTCGCCGCGCCTGCCTGCTCGCGGGCGGCTCGAGAGGCGCGGCCGGCCGCAATCGCCTGCTGTTGTGCCGCAATGGCGGGATCGACGGCGGACTGGGCCGGCCGGCTCTGCGCCTGACCGTCATCCGCACGAGCCGCTGCCGGCGTGCCCCCTCCCCCGCTCGTTTCCGTGGCCGACCTTACCTGCTGCATCTCGATGTCGCGACGCTGCTCCGCGAACAGTGCGGAGATCTCGCGCCGCATTTCCTCGACGGCCTGGCGCTCGGAGCTGCTGTCAACCATCCCTTCAAGGCGGTCTATCGACTTGGTGGCGCGCGAAACGCGCTCGTCGAACTGTTTCAGCGATAGGGGCATGGCGTTTTCCTTCTGCTGTTTGAGGGATGAAACAAAGGTCATGAGGTCCGAAAAGGCTGTGGCCGGCTTTTCATCCGCCTTGCGAACATGGGCATCGAAGCGGCTCTGCATCCATGCCGTCGGTGCACCGTCCTTTGCCGAGCCTGCCGCTTCCACGATGACGGCCGCCTTCAATCCTGCCTGGAGAAGACGGGCTTCTGTGTCACGAGACACTGCCTGCATTTCTGCGCCCAGACCGAATTCGTCGCTCAGCCGCGCCAGCTCGCGCTCGATCTTGCTGACACTTGCCGTCGTCGGCGCAAGAACATGGATCGCCCTGCCTTCGACCGAGATCGACTCGCGGCCCACGCCGACCGCCCGCTGGATCGACGCGAGCGTCAATTCCTGGTCCGCCGTGTGCTCGATCACCATCCGAAGAAGCACGAAGCCCTTGGCAGGTTGGGCGGCGCCCTTCTGCGCCTGCCCTGCGGTAGCCGCGAAGCGATCCGCCGCGGCAATGACCGTCGGCTGCGCACCGGTCTGCTTCAGGGCAGCGGCCGTCGCCTGCCATTTCGGGGCAAGAGCGAGATTGCCGTTGGCCAGAGACACGCGATCCACGATGCCCGCCCGTTTGCGCTCGACTCGCTGCTTGACCGTCGTGGTCTTGAGATAGCGCGGATCGACGCGGCCGCGCTCATAGGCAGCGGCCTGCGCCTGGCTATAGGGCCGCGTGGCTGCCACATCCGCGCGCCGGGTGGCGACCATGGCAATGCCCTGCTCCCGCGCCTTCGCCGCAAACTGTTCGCGCCACTCGAAGAGTTCGGGCTTGGTAAGGCGCAAGGCCTTGCCGACGTCGTCTCGCGCCGAGATCATCGCATGGACATGCACATGCCCGGTTTCCGGGTGGTGGGCGGTAATCCAGCGATGGCCCGGGACTTGCTCGCTCAGGAAGTCCCGCACAGCTCGCTTCATCGCCTCTGCGTCCGTCCCGGCGCGGGCGGAAAAGATGACATGGAAGGCATTGCGCGGCTCGACGGTCCGGATGTCACTCGACCAGCTCCGCCAGATGCCGTCCGCCATGTTCTTGATGGCAGGGCCACGCTTTACCTGTTCGCCGGCGCTGGTGACAGCATGCTTTTCCGTGCGGAGAAACTTCTCGAGGAAATAGCGGCCCGACTTTTCCGAGACCGCGGCGCCGAGAATGCGGACCTCGGCCGAGACGCCGGCATTCGACATACGGCGCGCAATTTCGGCCTCGGCGTTCTCAACTGCGCGCCCTGGCCCCTCTCCCCTTTCGCGCGCCCTGAGCGCACCGGCAATCTTCTTGGCCGGAAGATCTGTGACCGCAAACACGGCAACCTGACCGTCCGGATTGCGCGCATAGAGGAAGGGTTTGGAGCCGAAGGCCGAGTTCAGCGCATCGTGAAGATCCTCATTATTCGTCGCCTCCGCCAAATTAATCGACAAGGTGGCAACGGCATTTACTGCATAGGGTTCGCGAAACTCTGACACCCACGCCTGCAGGACGGCCGCCCGTTCTTCCCGGCTCGCAATCGTCACTCCATCCTGGTCGATAATCGGGATGTCGACCTTCCCCTTCTCACCATTTTCCTTCTCCACCTCGCGCGTGCCGAGATAGGTCATCAGGCCCCCGGCCGACGCCTTGCTTGAAACGGTCGACGTCACCTTGATCACGACCGGCTGCGCCCCGGCCGCGATCGCCGCCCGGCTCGCCGTCTCCGCCGACGATCGCTTGTGGGGCGAAGATCGCATAGCAGGCGGCCGGTCGATGCGCGGCGCCCCGCCAGCTCCTCCTCCCCCGCCGCCCGATCTGCGCAGCTCGTCGTCCTCTAAGGATTTCGGGCCAGCACCGAGAGCACCAAAAAGGATGATAACGTCCCACTGGGAGGCATTTGCAGGCCGGAGGATCGAGGCGATTGTCGGTTCTGGTGACGCGACAGCGGCTGGCCGGGCTTTGCTGGCTATCCCCGTTGGAATGTATCGTTGCTGGGGCGCCTCGGCGATCACGGCCATCCGCACCATTCCTGCGCGCCTGCGACGCTCGTCTTCCTCATCGAGGAGCGAATTTGTCCGCCGCACCTGGAAACTGTCGATTTCGCCAAGCAAGCTCGTCCAGTCATAGGCCATGACCATCTCTCCTCCGCTCCTGCCGGCTGATCCGCAGCATGAGGTCGACGTCCGCCCGCAGCCGGAAGACCCCATCGAGAAGGCTGCGTAGCGCGGCGTCGAGATGCGGTTCGTAGCCAACACGGCCTTCGTTCATCGCACGGACCGCCTGGTTGAGATTGATGCCGATGCGCCGAAGCTCCTCATTGGTGCCGCGCAAAGCCAAAGCTTCGGCCGGTCCGACCGGGAGCGGCAGGCCGGCCTGGTCGCGAAACAGCAACCGGATCACGTCGCTGGCGGTGCGATCGTCGCCGCAGAGGTCCGCCAGAGCTTGCCGCTCCTCCGGCCTCAGACGGACCCTGACCACCTCGCTGCGCATCGCTTCCCTTCCTCTGCCAGGTTGCCGGAGGCGACCCTAGAGCGCCACCAGCGCGAACCTAAGCCCTGCCGGAGTGCGGGGCGACGTCGAGTTTGTACCACAAACTTGACTATCCTGCCATAAAAAATAAAACTATATTTTACACACCAAAACAGCACCAAGATAACACTCGATCAGGAAAAGACGACCATCCCCAAAAAGCCATGCCGACGTCACCAATTGCCCACTGTTGATGCTGTCGCCAACAATCGCAGCACGATCAATTGCCAATTAACCATTAGTTACTGATGGTTAATCACGCTGCTATTGCTCCCTATCAATGGTCAATTGACGATTGCTCACTAACTGTTGACCGTTCCCAGGGGCCAGTCATCAATCGTCAATCACCAATGAGGAAAAAACAACGGGCAACGATTTCATTGCGAAAAGAGCCGAAGAAAACTAACTATAGTTTATTCGCAATCGGAAGGAGCGCCAATGATCGTCACCATTGCCAACCCGAAGGGCGGGACCGGAAAGACCACGCTCGTCCGCGCCCTGTCCGGGACGGCCGCCCACGCGGGAAATGACGTTTTCCTGATCGATGCCGACAGCCGCGCAAACACGATGCGCTGGGTTACGATGTCGAAGCAAATGAACGTCTGGCCCGACAGGCTTGAGGCGGAGAGCTGCCTTGACCCGAACCAAATCTACAAACTTGCCCTTCAGCGCCAGTACGAGGGCAAGGTCGTCTTCATCGATATCGAGGGCACGACGAATGAAAATCTCTTCGCCGGCCTCTACTGCGCCGATATCGTTCTGATCCCGCTGCAAACCACCCAGGACGATGTCGTTGCCGGCATGCAGCTCGCCCTGAACCATATCCCGGTGGTCGAGGAGGATCAGAAACGCAAACTGCCGACCATGATCGTCATCAACCAGCACGATCTGGTCACCGGCAGGGCAAAGGCGCATGAGCCGCTGCGCGAGATTCTTCGCGAAAGCGGCGTCACGGTTGCTCCGCAACCAATCGCCCGCCGCGCCGCCTACCAGTCTATTGGTGCCGCCGGCACGCTCCAGACCGTTGCCAAATCCGACCCGAAGGCGATCGCGGAGATGGAGACGCTGCTCAGCGAACTTCTCACCCTCTACAAAAACAGCAAAGCGGAGGCACGCACATGAGCGAGGAGCCAACCAGCAAGAACCTTGTGCTCGGCTTGATTTCCACAAACGGCCAACGGCCATCGGTGCGGGAAAAGCCGGCTCCCTCCCCTGCCCCGGAAAGCGCAGACCAGGCCCCCTCAACCTCGAAGCCGCCGCTCGCACGCGGCCAGCTTCGCGACATGGTGGCCAAGGGCGAAAGCCGCGATCCGATCGCCGGCAAACGCTTCCGGGACACCGAGAAGGTGACGACCGGCATCCATATCCGCGCCGACATTCACAAGAAGCTGAAGATTCTCGCCGCCATCGAGCGCCGGAAGTTCAATTCCTATATCGAGGAGGCGATCGACGACTATCTCGAAAAGATCGCCGACAGAATCCCCGATATCTCCTGAGCCGACGAAAGCGGAGCGCGTCATGCGCTTCGCTTCTCCACCCCGGCATTCGCGCGCATGGCTGCCATCAGCATCGGCCCAAGGCCGAATTCACCGCGCGCCGCCTTTCGCGTCAGGTCGCGCAGGTAGCCACCGGCCGACTTGATGTGCTCGGCCCTTTCGAGAATGCAGGCGATGGCGGTCGCCGCATTTTCCGGCCCGAGCACCTCGCACGCTTCCTGATAGGCGGACGGGCTGACGCTCAGCATCGATCGCACGACCACCGCGGCCGTCATGACATCGCGCCAACCGGCGATCTGGCCGCCCGGCACGTAATCCGATATCTGCGGGCAAGCCTTCAGCACCATGCTCAACGGGTAAGCCTTCAACGGCTCGGCCATCCGTTTCGGTTCATGGCTCGACACCTCGCCCCGCTCTTCTTCAGAGCTAGGTTCAAGTTCATGGAAGGATTCGGGTTTTGAATTCTGTATGTGGCAGTCATTCTGACCACCATTGGCGTGCATATTCTCGGATTTAAGCTGTATTTCCAGGATGTTGACGATTTCATCGCGCAGCATACTCATTTCTTCGAGGATCGCCGTCACGTCTTCATGCCGCGGCGAACGCGGCAAGCGACCAATAAGGGCAAGGAAATGATCCTCGATCTTCGCCCAATCACCGTCGGCTCCCTCCTCCATCGCGGCCGTGATCATCTTGCGAACATCGCGCCGGCAGATCGTGAGTGCTTCCCGCGCGCGACGAAAGCGGCGCTCTTCCTCAGCCGCCTGTTGTGCCATCTGGGCGAGCTCATCCGCCCTGGCGAGCAATGGGGCGAGGCTGAAACCAAAGGCTTCCTCGATCTGCCCTGCCCGATCACGATGGGCATAGCGTTTCCCGTTCGGGCTGTCGCGCCGATGAACGAGCCCGGCATCGACCAGCGCGGAGAGGCTGCGACGAAGCGTGCTGGCGGAAATGCCGTGTGCACGGACGGCGAGCTGAGCGTTCGAGGGGAAAACGACCAGGCCGCGTTCCTCGGAAAGCTCCGTAGCTGGATAGAAGGTCAGAAGCGCATTCAGGACGGCGATAGGCCGATCCCCAAGGACAAGCAGCTTGCTGGCTTCGCATACGTCGCGATAGACCTTCCATTTCTCGACGCGCCGCGTCGGCTCGAATTCAGCGGTATCCAACTGGCCTTTCACCAAGGCAAGCGTCACCGACCGCCGCCCGAAGGGCGTCGTTATATGTCCAGACTGCATTTCCCTTCACCTTTCTTCAGGCAAAAGAAATCCGCTCACCAAAACGGTGCCAAAGACTCTTGACTGTGATTCGTGGAAATGCGATTCTCGACCTTGTCACAGAATACGAGAGAGGCTTCCACGGTTTACCGATTGGGGGCCTTTTTCTTTTGCTGGGCTGCTCCTACTCGTTGTCACTTGTCGTATTTGCCGCAGACGCGGCAAATTCTTCGTAGATATCCGGCAATTTACGCAGCAGAAATTGCGCGAATTCCCCAGTGTGTTTCGTCGGGATCGTCAGCTTCACGGCACGTTTGCTGCTTTGCGCGGTCGCAATTTTGCGCCCCTCACCCGTCTTGATGATCTGTTCGTCGGACACCTTTTCCTTGCGCACGGCGACGGATTTCAGCGTTCTTTCAAAGCGAGCATCGCTGGAAAGAGCGTGGAACTGTTCCTGGCGAATGAGTTCGCGCCATGTGGACTCGTGGCTTGGATCAGCCAGCAATTGCGCGAACGTCTCCCAGCGCGGTCGTCCGATCGATGGCGCAGAGCCGATGGCTTCGATCAATTCTGTCGGTAAGGAGCTGGCAAGGGAGATCATGCCAGACAAGACGCCTTTGGAGGTGATCGTCAGAGCGTCCATTATCACCTGCCGACGCACCCCTTGCTGATCGAGGCGCAATGCGAACAATGCCTTTTCGATAAAGGAAAGATCCGCCCTGTCCGTGTTCTCCTTCCCCTGTGCGAGGATCAAGTCTTCATCGGAAAGATTGCGAACGATCGCTTTGACTTTGCGGCCGAGCTGGCGAAGCGCTTCAACGCGCCGATGCCCGAAGGCGAGCTGGTACTCCCCTTTTATATCGGGATGGGGGCGAACAAGAACCGGGATGATCTGTTCAGAGGTTTTGAGACCTTCACGCAGCTCTATGAATTTCGGATCGGTGAAGCCATCGAGCCGATCCTTCACAAAAGAACCGTGAATGACTTTTGGATCCAGCTCGACAATGGTTTCACCCGCCTCAAGCTGTAACTGCAAAGCTTCCGCCCGGTCAGCCTCGCTGGCAAGATTGGCGATAGCTTGGTTCATTGAATTCAATGCGCCGGATTGAACAGCCGGCTTAGCGCGCGGAGAAGGTTCCGCTGACGGCTCAATAGGAGTTAGGTAGTCTTTGACAGCGTCGCGCCTTTTTATCATGCTGTGCGTCCCCATGCCTGTTTCACCAGGTTTTCGATCTCGCCGTTTACGCTGTCGAGAGACTCCATCGCGCGATCGTAGGTTACCCGGTGGAAGTTCTCACGCCCAACCTCGTAAAGCGTCTGCTTGGTTATCCCAGCGTCAGATATTGCCGCCGACTTCAGCACTGCATTCGTCAGAACGCGGTCGCCAAAGAGGCTCTTGAGCAGTCCGACGATCTGACCTTGCGGACCGTCGGCCGGCTCGTAGCGTGTGACGACGTAACGAAAGAAATCATATTCGGCATTTCCCCCCGCCTGTTCGACCACATCGAAAAGGCCGGCGGTCATATGAAGGAACTGCGACATGGAGGCAACGTCGAGCATCTGCGGGTGGATGGTGACGACGACGCTGCGTGCGGCGCAAAGCGCCGAGAGAGTCAGATATCCAAGCGACGGCGGGCAATCGAGTATCACGACATCATAATTCTGGCCTACAGTTGCCAGTGCCGTTGCGATCCTGGTGAAGAACATCCGTTCGCGATCGCGGGTCCGCTCACTCAAGATGCGCGGCGTATCGTACTCGAAATCTTGAAGCTCAAGGTTACCAGGAACTATGTCGAGACCAGAGAAATAGGTCTTGCGAATGATGTCGCCGAGCGGGCGCTGCTGGTCGTCGTAGCGGATGGCTCCATAAATCGTTTCGTTCGGGCCGAGGTCGAATTCGGGTTGAAGTCCGAAGAGCGCAGACAATGAGGCTTGGGGGTCGAGATCGACGGCGAGCGTCCGGTATCCGCGCAGCGCGAAATATTGCGCAAGATGGGCGGCGGTCGTCGTTTTCCCGGATCCGCCCTTGAAGTTCGTGACCGCTATAACCTGGAGAGCTTCACTATCGCTCCTCACTGGCGAGTAGCCTTTTTTGTTCGAATCCAGGTAGCGCCGAATTTCATGAATCTGTTCGAGGGAGTAGAGACGCCGCCCCGCCCCGTTTTTCTCCGCTTCCGGAATATTACCCTCGGAATTCAGCAGCCGAAGATAGGCGTCACTGATCCCGATGAGTTTCGCAGCTTCGCCAGCCATGAATTTGCGAAGCTGCTTTTCCGCGGTAGGAGGGAATGCACGCGCACGCAACTGCTGAAGTTGCGCGCTGAGCAGATCGGCGTCTGCCTCGATAAGGCGGGTTAGCGATGGAATCGCTGATGCGCGCGCCCGAAGTTGAGTAGCGGCTGAATTCATAATAAACGCTCAATCCGGTGAAATCGACAATTGAGCGTAAAAATGATCCGAGTCGGTGCTCCGGTCAAGGAAAATTGAGTTAACAAAAGGTTAACGGATTTTCCCCTAACCAAAAGTTCTCAGCTGAGAACTTTTCCTTGAAATCGCTGTGGGGCTGAAGCGCGCGTTGCGATTGAGGGCATTCTATCAACCTCCGTAGAGGCAGTCCATTTGGGGCGTCCTGCCTTCTCATGACCGCCATCATCCTTCCGAAAGTTCTCAGCTGAGAACTTTTTCGATTTTGGCGCGCTTGACGACGGATGACCGGCCCGACGTGCCGATGGCGGCACAATCGAAAGCCGGCGGCGTAGCCGCTTCCGGGAGAGGAGGAAGGGGGCATTGGGGGAAGGAGGAGGAGGGACACCGTCCCTCCTTCCCCCAAGGGAGGGTTCCAAGGGAGGGGTGTCCCCTCCCTTTGGGTGGGGGTGTTTGAGGGGGCGGGGCTTTGCCCTGCCCCCTCATGGGGTGAGTGTTGAGAGGGGGGCTCGCCCCTCTTTCATCAGCTGAGACGGCCGGTCGCACCGGCTGTCTCGGCTCACCCACCGATGCAAGGAGAAGAGACGGCAGATGCCGCCTCTCCTCCTCCTGTGCGCCTCAGTCTTCAAATAGACGAAACAGATCGCCGGAGCATTCCGTGTCGATGTCCTCGGGATCGAGATCGTGCAAAGACACCTCTTCCGGCAGGATCAGACCCCATGAGGGGAACTCGATACGCAAGCACCGATATATCGTGCCGAGGAGGGCGCGAAACTCAACCATTTCCAGAGGCACATAGTCCAAGAGGTCGTAACCATCTTCCTCGCACCAGAAATCCCGGTAGGTAGCTTGATAATTGTAGAGTTCTTCGCCGAGGTCCGCATCCTGCTGCGGATCGTTATTCAAGAGGACACGCCGCTCTGCTGCCAACGCTTTCCGCGTGAAGCGTATGAAGCGGGCAAGATGCTGCTCCACCCAGTCATGAAGCAGGCGCTCCGTCTCGGTGGTGCTTGCAAGGCGGTTGGCCAGAACCATGATCCGCAAACCAGCCGCATCGGCATGCAACGTGAGAAAATTGATGTTACGCATAAAAGTCTCCTTTCGCTCTTTGGCGGAAGGTGTCCGCATGAGTGTCGAGTGGGGTCAAGGACCGCTTTAGCGGCCGCCTGCGGCGGCGAGTGGGGGAGCCGAATTTCTGGCTCGGCCCAAGGGGACGAGACTGAAATTTGGGGGAACCGCTCGTCCTTGAGGCCAGGAGACGCGGTGCAACACTCGGACGACAAAGAGAGAGACAAGCCCGCGACCCCGACCAGGGGGCGCGCCCGTATGGGCCGGGGTGGTTTGGAGGGGGTGTCTCACCCCCTTCATGGGAGGGTTCAAGGGAGGGGCGCCCCCTCCCTCGGGAGGATGTTTGAAGGAGGGGGCTTGCCCCTTCCTTCATGGGGTGAGCATGAGAGGGGCGGCCCTGCCCCCCTTTCATAGAGCTTCCGGCCGGTCGAACCGGCTGGAAGCTCTCGCCTTGCGGCTCTCAGAACAGCCGTAGCTGGCCATTCTTCTCGCTTGCCGGTTCTGGCGCTGTGCGCCTGGCGGGCGACGATGCCATTGCGACCTTTGGCCCGGGTGCCATCATGGCCGGGGCAAGCATCGGCGCATCCGCAGTAGCGGCCTCCCCTGCCCTCCTGAGCTTTGCGGACCATCCGCCCATGATATGCGCCATGGTGTACCATTGGTCGCTGAACCGCATCGCCAGACTGTCCCCGACGATAACGGTGGCTGGGATATGGAGAAGCGAGAACTGAATATAGGCCATGTGGGCGGCGCGCGGGTCGATGTCCACGGCGGTCACATGCAAAAGCTGCTGATAGTTGAATCCCGCCTCCAGAATGGCCTCTGTCAACGCGATGATCATCGCCCCGCTTCCAACGGCTGGCTCCTGCGCCAACATGAAGCCGCGCCTTTCAAGCACCTTCCGCATTTCCTCCGGGCTTCCGGCGACCATCCGGGCCATCAACTGGCAAACTGGATAGGGGGTGTAGAACTGGCCATGCGCCTTATCGTGAAGGCCAAGCTCATGAAAGGTCGCACCGAGAACGTCGTGCGGACGATCATCCAGCGCCAACACCACTTCGCCCATGATCTTCGAGAAGATGCCCATGGTTTCGGTTCCATATTTGCGGGCAATCTCCTGAAACCGGGTTTCGCGTTTTTCTGCATGCACGCGATCCATGGCGTTGCTGAGAGCGATAGCGGAGGATTCGCACCAGTCGCTAAAGACCGTGTAGATGTCATGCTTGTAGCGGCAGGTTTCGAATAGCTTGACGATGGATTTGAGGCGCGGGGAGTTCATGGGATCACCTGCGAGGAAAAGGAACCGCATGGCCGCGTTTCGCCATTCACCGGGGGCAGAGCCCGGCGTCGTCATGCGGATCGTTCAAGGGGAAGGATCGGGAAGTGCAGGCCGCGCCGGAGACTGCGCGGCCTGCGGCAGCCGATTACTCGGCTGCTTCGGGGAACGTCGCGCTGTCCGTTACCGGCTTGTCATCGATGTCGAACGGGCAAACGCCGTCATCGTCGCCGCTAGCTTCGACCATCCGCTCGCGCTCCTGCTCGGCGGTGAGGGCAATGCGGACCGGCGCGGGGAGCCATCCGGTTCCGGCGATCTTCCGTTCGGCAAATTCCACGGCCTTGGCCTTCTCCATACCGAGGATGCCGAGCGCCAAATCCTCGCCAACGGCTTCGGTAACCGCCTGCTTGATCCCGGCCTTGCTGATCCGCCCGAAGTAGTTCTCGCCGGTCGGGGCGTACCATTGCGTCATGTCGATCTTGAGGGCCTGGGCCAGCCGTTCAGCATGGGCGCGCTGCGACTTGCGCTCATAGTGGGGGTGCTGCACGGCATTGATCGACTTCGCCGCCGCATAGGCCAACAGGTCGAGTAATGTTGACGTCGGCTGTTCGAGGCACCATTCCAGAAGATCGCTCGGTTTGCCGGGAATTGTGTGGCCGTAATTCTCTTTGAGTTCGTCCATCGCCACGATACCCAAGCATGCCGCCGGATCGGCAATGATCGTTTCGATCCGTTCGCTTTTCGCCGTCACCTCAAGGGACGTGTAGTCAGTGCCGCCGTAGCTGCCGAAGAGGTTGACCAGCATGGCATGCACCACGGCTGCGAGGGCCACATCCGGGTTATGGGCAAGTTCGGCCCGAATGGCAGCGGTCTTGTGGGCGGTAAGCTCCTGCACGAGCGGGGCAGGCATCTTGAAGGTCGGTTCCGGGCGCTCTTCGGGCTGCGGCGTCACGGTCGCCCCGCCCTCGTCCGTTTCGTCGGCATCGCCTCCGGCGCTTTCGTCGCCGTCCTCCGCCTCTTCCTCGACTTCATCATCGGGGCGGACAAGGCCGCGCTCGATTTCGACATTGCCGTAATGGTCCATCGTCACATAGCAACCGGCCTTGGCGATGTCCTCCGGGGTGTAGGCTTCCTGTGACGTCGAGAGAACCGCAAGCCTCGCCTGAATGGCTTCGATGCGCGGCTCGGCCTCGTCGTCGGCCTCACCTGCCTCGATCTGCGCCACCAGATCGTCATTTTCTTCTTCAAGCCGTTCTTCCTCGGCCTGTTCCTCTTCCGTCAACGGAACGTCGGACGGATAGACCCTGTGCATGTAGTGGGCTTCGTTCGGAATGATCGGCACGACCTCCACCCATTTCCAGCCTTCGGCCCGAACGGTTTCCGCCTCGGCTTCAAGCCGGTCGGCGACGAGCTTTTCGACAAGAGCGACGTCGAGCGCATAGCCGCCGTTCTGCTCATCGAAGAGGTCGCGCTTGATGGCTCCGCCAGCGGTTTCATAGGCGTCGAGACCGCCGATGAACTTCATGCGCTTGTCAGTGGCCTTGACGGCTTCGCCTTGCAGGGCCGAGCGAATGGCACGATGATCGCAATTCCACGATGGCAGGCTATTCCAGACTTCCACCTGCCGTTCGTGATCGTCGGACACGGTAAAGGCCGAAAGCTGCTGGAATGTCATTTCCTCCTGCCGGTAGAGGTCGAGCAAGACCGGCGAAACGCGGCCGAGCGCCATGCGCTTGCGGACCATGGCTTCCGTCGTGCCGAACCGGGCGGCGATATCCTCGACGGATTTTCCGCTCTCGGCCATGACGCGGTATGCCTCGTATTCATCGACCGGGTGCATCGCTTCACGCTGCATATTCTCGATGATGCTGATTTCGGTCGCCTCGGCCTCGCTGCGTTCCTTGCACTCGACGGGGTAGTCCTTGGAGATTTCGCCCGCATCGGCCAGAAGGAGGAGGGCGGCACGGCGGCGCTCGCCTGCGGTCACAAAAAAGCGGCCGCGCTTCTCGCCCTTACGGACGATGATGTTCTGCAAGAGGCGGTAGCCATCGGCGCGGATGGTCGCGGCCATCTCCGCCACGCCTTCCTTGCTGTAGGTCTTGCGCACATTCTTGGGGTCGCGGTCCAGCTTGTTCAGCGGGACGAAAAAGCTTTCGGTTTGCTGTTGGGTATCGGTCATTTTCTGTCTCCTAGATTTTCCCGTTTCCCGAAGGGGAAGCCCCCTTGGGCGAAGCCTCCCCGGTCTTTCCGGGGGAATGGCTCCTGACATTCCCCCGGACAGAGGGGGGAGGGCGCAGCCCGCCCCACGGCGGCGGTCGTTCGGGTCAAGGGGTCGTGGCGGGGAAAAAACGGAAGGTTCGGCCGTAGGCTGAAAGCCGTTTTTTCGCCGACGCGACAAGCGGCTCTGCCGCGCCTGCCCCTTGATCCCGGGCGGCTGGCGATGTCAGGGGCGGTAAGGAAAAGCGGCCCGGAACGGGCCTCGATACCGGGTGCGCAGCACCCGCTGGACAAGCGATCGTCACCGGCATCGGCGGAGACGGCCTAGGCCGGCTTCGTGCTTCGCATAGAGCGCGGCCGCCCGAGGGCGGTGGCCGATCCTTCTGGGGGTAACGGAGTCCAGACGGATTGACTTCAAAACCGAAGCGGAACAAAATAGGAACATAAACCCATCAAGAGCAATTATTCCTATGCGCCATTGCGCACGGGCTGATCCTGCTCGTCCGCATTTTCATGGAGCCCTCCAGTGCGAAAACCCGACGAAATCGAACGGCTCTACCTTGATTTTGACGGATTTTTTGCCTCGGTCGAACAACAGGCCGATCGACGGCTGCGCGGTCGGCCGGTGGGCGTCGTTCCGTTCAGCGGGACCGACCGGACCGCCGTCATCGCCTGTTCAAAGGAGGCGAAGGCGCAAGGCGTCAAGAACGTGATGCCGATTGCCGAGGCCCGGCGCGTTTGTCCGGACCTCATCCTCGTCCCGCAGAATCCGGATCTGTACCGGAGGGCGCACAATGCGCTGCTGTGCGAGATCGAGACCGTCATCGCCATCGACACGGCCAAGAGCATCGACGAACTGACCTGCGTGCTCGATGACAGCGGCCGGCGCGATCCGGAGCTATTGGCCGCCCGCATCAAGGCGGCGATCGCGGACAATATCGGCCGGTGCATCACGAGCTCGATCGGGTTCGCAGCGAACCGGCAGTTGGCGAAGATCGCGTGCAAGGCCGGGAAGGACGAGAGCAAGCGGCGCGGCAGCTATGGTGATGCGCTTGCGATCTGGAGACCGGCCGACATGCCGGAACCGCTGCTGCGGGTCGAGCTGGAGGAGATCCCCGGCGTCGGATCGAGCATGGCGAAGCGGCTCTATCGCAACGGGGTCTATTCCACCCCCCAGCTCTACGCGCTTCAGCCGAAGCACATGCGAAGGATCTGGAACAATGTGAACGGGGAGCGCCTGTGGTATGCCCTGCATGGCTACGACATACAGGCTCCGGAACAGAAGCGCGGCATGTTCGGCCATGGCAGGGTGCTTCCTCCGGACAGCCGGACGATCGCCGGCGCGTATGAGATTTCGCGGTTGCTGCTGACCAAAGCGGCGCGGCGTCTGCGCCGCGAAAGCTATTACGCCGGCGGCGTGTGGCTGTGGCTCTCGATCCGGGATGGAACGTGGTTCGGCAAGCACCGCCTGGCGGTCGTCCATGACGATCAGGCCATCCTCGCGGGGCTGCATGCGCTATGGCAGCGCGTGCGCAAGGACTATCCGCGCGGCGTAACCATTTTCCGGATCGGCGTCACGCTCTACGATCTTTCGCCGTCCAACGAGCGACAGATCGACCTGCTCGACAATGACGACGCGCTGCGGCGGAAATGGGAGAAGGCCAACAGCGCGGTCGACGCGCTGAACACGCGCTACTCCGCGACCATCGTCAGCATGGGCGAATGGAAGCCGCCTGCAGGCGGCCATGCCGGCGGCAAGATCTCCTATACCCGCATCCCTTCGGCCGAGGACTTCTGGTGATGGGCTGGAAGGCGACGATCAAAGTGCGCGATCTGGGCGATGACCAGAAGCTTGAACTGGTCTGCCGGAAATGCGGACGGCTCACCTACACCAGCCGCGCCCAGTTATGCGAGGAAGTCGATCGCTCGCAGCTCTATCTCGATGAGATCGAGGCGAAGGCGAGCTGTAAGCGTCGGGGCTGCAATGGCCGCATGCGGCTTTCCATGGTTCGGCTGAAGGAGATGAGCGGCTTTGTCGGCGGTCTCGCGTAGCGACCGATCGTGCCGGCGCGCAGCGGAGCGAGCGCGGTACGATCCTCGGAAGAAGAAGAGCATCGGAGAAATCAGCATAGCGCCGGCCTATGGCCGGGATTTCGGGCATTCTCGATGCGTTGCGAGCGGGATGAGCGCAGCCGCAGGAGCCTCAGTATAGCGGCCCGCAGGGGAGGCGGGACCGACTGCGCCCGCTTGCGGCGCGCCGTTTTGACGGGCGGGCAGGGGAGTTCGAGGGGCGGGGCTTCGGGGCGCCCCTCGTCCTGGTCCGATCCGCTCGACGCGGTGAGGACCAGGCCCTCGCGCTGCGGCGGCCGCCTTGGAGCAGACCGCCCCTCAGTCCTCGCCCTCTATCGGCTCCACGTCGCGCAGTTCGACAAAGACGACCTTTTCGGTGCGCTCCTGCCCTATCAGGTCGAGATTGATATGGACGTGATCGGCAAATGGCTCGCCGCACACGCGCCAGACGACGCCGACGCGGCCGACGCGCCGCTCGTTGGTGCCATCGATGGAGGGCGACGTGCCCGTGATGCGAACGCGCTGGCCAAGGCGAAGCCAGTTTGCGGCGCTGGCGATCATGGCGGCCCGTTCCTCCGGCGTCAGCTTCTTGCGCGTCGAGCGTGCCCACGGCGTATGCGGATCGGCGGCAAGCTGGCTCGCCTGTTCTTCCAGCGTCAAATCTTGAAACCGTGTAATCTCGTAGTCCAAAGGCCAGTCTTCCGGGTCCGGTGGTGTCGGATTCCGGTGAAAATGTTCCACGGTCGGCCCGCCGAAAAGATCGGGCTGCGCGCCGGCAAGCCGGCGCTGACGCTGCGCCCTGCGATAGTCTGCACGCCATTGCCCGTCAGGGCTAAGCGTCGGACGCTCGGTTTCGCCCAGCAGGCGGTCCAGTTCTTCCCGGTCATCCATGGCCGTCTCCTGTCGGCGCTACGTTCTCGATCTGAGGGGAGGGAGGCGCGAAACGGGGCGGCGCACGGCCGCCCCGTTCCGAACGCTTCACGCCTCGGCAGCTTCCACGATTTGCGGCGTGCTCCGGTCGAGAATGATTTCGACACGCGTAATGTGGGCGGCGATGATGCCGGGGCGCTCAGACACCACAATGACCGGATGGAGTGCCGGGCGAACGATGGTGAAGAGGGCCGCAACCGCGTCAATCGCCTCGGTCACATCCGTCAGCTCGCCCAGCCTGTCCGATTTCGTGACCAGCAGGTTTCCCGCGATAGGCGTCGGCGCGCCTGCGACTTCCGTGAGGCATGGCACGGTTTCGTTCAGCCCGTTGTCGTCAACGATAATATCGAAGCCGCTCACCCGGACGATGTCGATCATGTCGCATTTCACGAGACCCTTGATCTCGGCATAGCTGCCTTCGAGGTTGATCGTTACGGGCCGGATGGTGCCTGCCATCGGCTCGATCAGGAAGGCTTTGACTGCGCTCATATTCTGTCTCCTTTTTTCCGAAGTCCCGCAGGGGAAGCCCCCTTGGGCGAAGCCTCCCCGGTCTTTCCGGGGGAATGGCCTCTGACATTCCCCCGGACAGAGGGGGGAGGGCGCAGCCCGCCCCA
>NZ_SHMI01000053.1:0-15850 GCF_004284735.1 Shinella sp. JR1-6
ACGGCAAAGCCCTTGCCGTGTTCGCCGGCACGGGCCGCCTCGACGGCGGCGTTGAGGGCGAGAAGGTCGGTCTGGCGAGCGATTTCCTGCACGATGGAGATCTTTTCCGCGATCGTGCGCATGGCGCTGACGGCGCGGCCGACGGCCTGGCCGGATGCTTCCGCGTCACGAGAGGACTGGCGGGCGATCTTTTCGGTCTGGGCGGCGTTGTCGGCGTTCTGCTTGATATTGGAGGCCATCTCTTCCATCGAGGCGGAGGCCTCTTCGGCGGAGGATGCCTGTTCCGTGGCGCCCTGGGAAAGGGTCTCGGAGCTGGCCGACAGTTCCTGGCTGCCGGAGGAGACGTTGTCGGATGCCGAAAGGGCATCGGCGACGACGCCGCGCAGGCGCTCGATCATCGTGTTGACGTGGCCGAGCAGGTCGCCGATCTCGTCCTTGGAAGAAATCTCGGCAAACCGGGTGAGGTCGCCGTCCGCCACGTTCTGCACCACGCCGACGGCGCGGGAAATGCCGCGGTTGATCGATACGACGATCCACAGGGCAGCGCCGGTCGCTACGAGAAGCGCAATGGCCGCAACCGCCACCATAATCGTGCGGGTGCTCTGATACTGGGCGTCGGCGGCCGCTTGCGCCTCGTTCAGGCGGCCGGCCTCGAGCTTGACGACTTCGCCGAGCAGCTGGTCGATCTCGTTGGTGGCGGCGCGGGCGTCGGTCGTCGAAACACGGGTGGCACCCGCGGTATCGCCGGCAAGCGCCAGCGCACGGATGCGGTTGTCATCGCGGCGGAAGTCCTTGGTGAAACCGTCGAGCTTGTTCCAGAGAACCTTGCCCTGTTCCGTCGCCTTGCTCAGAACTTCCTGGAAGGTCGTGTCGAATTCCTTGCGGGCTTCGTCGCTGAGCGCGATGTAGCGGTTGGTTTCGGTGGGGTTGGCCGAGGACAGCATGTTCTTCTGCTGGCGGATCTGCTGGAGTTGCAGGTTGTTCAGTGTCTGGGCGAGTTTCAGGCGCTCGGCGGGGCCGTTCAGTACGTCGCCCAGCGTCGTGTTGAGGCCGCCGAGGCTCAGGATGCCATAGGCCGCCGTGCCGATGAGGACGGCCAGCATGAACGCAAAGGTCAGGAATAATTTGAGCTTGATTGTAAAACGCATGGATGTCTCCTGATGTCCTAGTTCGGCGGAGGTGCCGGGCGGTCTTTCTGGGAGGAAAAGATCGCGTGAAGGTTCGGGACGATGATGAATTCGCCACCTCGCTTGACGAGGCAGTTGATGTAGTCCGCCCGCCAGCGCATGCCGACGCTCGGCGGCGGCTCGCTGGCGACTTTCGGCAGGGTCGTGACTTCGTTGACCTTGTCGGTGCGGATGCCGATCAGCGTCGCCTCGTCGTCTAGATCGAGCTCGATGACGACGATGCGGCTGTCGATGGTGGTTTCCGTCGCGTCCATCCCGAAGGCAAGGCGGATATCGGCAAGCGGGATCACCTTGCCGCGGAAATTGATGACGCTGGAAACGAAGGGCTTGCTGCCGGGCACGTGGGTTTCGGGCAGGAGATCGAGGATTTCCTGCACGACGATCGCCTCGATGGCGAAGGTCTCGCCGTTGAGGTTGAAGGTGAGGACGGAGAGGTCCTCTTCCGCGCCCCAGATCGCGTCGTAGTCGAGTTTTCGTGCCGCTTCGCTCATCCTGCCACGCGCATTTGCGCCTCCTGCTGCTGTCCGGCCGCGACAAGATGCGTGACGTCGAGGATCAGCGCGACGCTGCCATCGCCGAGGATGGTCGCGCCGGAGAAGGTGTCGACGTCATGGTGCAGCTTGGACATGGATTTGATGACTGTCTGGTGGTCGCCGATGATCTGGTCGACGACGAGGCCGACGCGCTCCGAGCCGGTCGAGATGACGACGACCTTCTGGTGTTGATCCGGCTGGGTGCCGGTGCGGAAGAGTTCCCGCAGGCGCAGGAAGGGCACCAGGCTGTCGCGCAGCGAGATGAAGCTGCGCCCGCGCGAGCGCAGATCGTCCTCCAGCGAGAGTTCCAGGCACTCCTCGACCGCCGAGAGCGGAATGACGTAGCAGCCCTGGCCGACGCGCACGAGCAGGCCCTCGATGATGGCGAGCGTCAGCGGGATGCGCAGCGACACTTCCGAGCCTTCGCCCGGCTTGCTGGTGATGTCGATCGTGCCGCGCAGCGCCTCGACCGTCTTCTTCACCACATCCATGCCGACGCCGCGGCCGGAAAGGTTCGTCACCGCCTGGGCGGTCGAGAAACCGGGCTGGAAGATCAGTTGGAGGAGGTCCTGGTCGGTCAGCGTCGCGCCCGGCTGGATGATGCCCGACGATTCCGCCTTGGCGCGCACCCGCTCACGGTTGATGCCGCGGCCGTCATCCTTGATGGTGATGATGACCTCGCCGCCCGTCTGGTGCGCCGAAAGAATGACCCGGCCCTTCGCCTCCTTGCCGGCGGCGATGCGCTCCTCCGGCTTTTCGAGGCCATGGTCGATGGAGTTGCGCACGAGATGCACCAGCGGATCGGCAAGCCGGTCGATAACCGTCTTGTCGACTTCCGTGCTCTCGCCCTCGGTGATCAGCTCGATTTCCTTGCCGGTCTCGCGCGACAGATCGTGCACGAGGCGGCGGAAGCGGCTGAAGAGGCTCGCGACCGGCATCATGCGCAGCACCATCATCGTGTCGCGCAGCTCGCCGGAGAGGCGTTCGATTTCCTCGGAAACCGAGCGCAGGCCGAGATCGGCCGCCGCGCCCGCAAGCTGGGTGAGGCGCGACTGGGCGATGACGAGCTCGCCGACCCGGTCCATCATCTCGTCCAGCCGTTCGGCCGGCACGCGCACGTTTTCGGCGGATTTCGCCTGCTTGGAATCGTTGGCCGCCTGCACCGCCGGCGCTTCCCTCTCGGTAACGACGACAGCCTTGGCGATCGGCACGTCCAAGGATTTTGCCACCGCGATGGGCCGCTCGACGGCGCTCTCGGTGATCTCGAGCTCCATGTCGTCCATGACGAAGATGAAGACATCCTCGATATCGGCACGCGGCCGCTCGGTCTTCAGCGTCACGTCCCAGCTTACATGGATATCGCGCGGCTCCAGCGCGGAGAGCTCCGGCACCTTGGACGTGTCGGCGATGATCCGGCATTCGCCGAGGTCACGCATTTCGTCGAGCAGGCCGAGCGGATTGGTGCCGTTCGCCATGGCGTTGACCGGCAGGCTGAAACGGATGCGCCATTCGCGCAGGCCGGCCTCTTCCGCAACAGGGGCGGCGGCAACGGCGGCGGTGACGGGAGCAGGGGAGCCCGCGCCGTTGACGGCACGGTGCAGGTTGTCGAGCAGCGCGGCGCTCATCGCGTCATGGTCGCCGTTCGGCGTTTCCAGGAGCGCGCGCATATGGTCCTGCGCGGAGAGAACCGCCGAGACCAGCTCGTGCGTGGCCGGCACGTCGCCCTTGCGCACGCGGTCGAAGGCGGTCTCGCAATGGTGGGTGAAGGCGGCGAGCGCGTCGAAGCCGAACATCGCGCCCGAGCCCTTCAACGTGTGGAGGCCCCGGAAGACCGCATCGATCTGGTCGCGGTCGTCGAGGCTGCGGGTAAGGTCGAGGAGGCCGGACTCGATCTGTTCCAGCAGTTCGGCCGCTTCTGTCCGGAAGACTGAGATCGGGTCCGGGTTCGTCATCTTCCGAGGACCTTCTTGGCGATCTTGACGAGGCTTTCGGGATCGAACGGCTTGGTCAGCCAGCCGGTGGCGCCGGCGGCTTTCGCCTGCGCCTTGATCTCGCCGTCGGATTCGGTGGTGAGGAAGATGACCGGCACGCCCGTATGCGCGGGCAGCTTGCGCAGCTCGCGGATCATCGTCAGGCCGTCCATGTTCGGCATGTTGAGGTCGGTAACGACGAGATCGTACTCGCCGCCCTTCAGCTTGTTGAGGCCGTCGAGGCCATCGACCGCCTCGGTCACGGCATAGCCGGCATTGCTGAGGGTGACGCGCGTCGTCAGCCGGATGCTGGCGGAATCGTCAACGGTCAAGATCTTCGCGGTCATCAATTCTTCTCCTGGTGCAGCCAGAAATGCGCGGCCTCGGATGTCATCTCGTCGAGAAAGCCGCCACGTTTCAGCACGTCGTAAAGGTCACCGGAGGCGGGCCGGGCAAGTAGAACGCGCCCCGCCTTGGCCTCGGCCTGTTTGCGGGCCGCCGTGACAAGCTGAACAAAGCTGAGGTCGACCTGCGCAGCCTCATCGATATCCAGTATTGCGGCGGGATTATTGTTCAGGAAATCCGAGATCAACTCTTGAACGGACGTTATAGTCTTGATGGTGAGTGTCGTGGGTAAGGTTAACGACGCATCACCGGGCAGGGTTGATGGCATGGAGGCCTCGATATCAGTTTCGAGAGATAGTATTTCCCGCCCCAGAATCCCAAGTCACGCTTAATGAACGGTAAAGCGCGGTTGCTAATTTCATCCATCGGTCGTTTGAGTGCCCCTTATACACTACCTCCCCTTACGGCAGGAATTTAGCATAAGTATTTGAAATAAATATAAAATTATTAATATTAGACGTTCTTTATATTATTTATAAATCCCTAATTCTAGGGATGCCTGCATCCACGGGTGGTGGCCTGGAAATGACCCTGCCGGCACGGGATTCCATTGCATGAGGAAAAGCGAATTTACTGCGCGTTACATTGTTGGTCCTAGGGTTCGCTCACGGGTTCTTGCAGATGGGGTATGGCGTGTCAGGAATAGCGAACGCAGTGCGCGTGGAGCGGCAGACGGCGGAGGGAGAGCTTGTCTCTCGCCTTGAAGGGGCCCGTTCCCGCATCGAGCAGCGGTTCCTTGACGGCGGCGTCGTGCTGCTCTCGGTATTGGACGTGCTCAACCGGCTTGTCGCCTCGCTGGAGAACCTGTCCGGTTCGCTCGGCGACGAGGCTGCGGAGGCGACGATCGGCCGGCTCATCGCCACCGTCGATCAGCTGACCGCGCTGCCCGGCATCGAGGAACAACGCCAGCAGCGCCTCGCCAATGTCGCCATCACGGAAAAATCCCTCGGCACCCACATCGCCGACATGCAGGAAACGTTGCGTTACCTTCGCACCTTCGCGACGACAGCGAAGATCACCGGCGCAGCCATCCCGGATTTCGCGGGCTTTGCGGAAGAAATTCTCGAGCGCATCCAGTTCGGCTCCAGTGAGGTCAATGCGCTTGGCGCCAAGATCGGCACGCTTGGCGCCGTCATCGAGACCGCCTCGGCCGGGGGCGGGGATGCGCTGGAGCGCTTCCGCCGCTCCGTGCCTGACATTGCCGGCAATCTCTCGCGCAATGCCGCGGACCTGACGGCGCAGCGCCGCCACCTATCGCAGCTTGCTGCCAGGGTGGGTGCGGCGGCGCGCGGCGTACAGGGCAAGGTTGCCACCACGCTGTCGGCCATGCAGATCGGCGACATCACGCGTCAGCGCATCGAACATTGCCAATCCGCCTTCACCTTCCTGGATGAGTATCTTGCGGCTGGAACGCTCGACGCGGAGGCCGCCGGCCGCCTGACGGCGCTGATCCGCCACCTCGTGCACGACCAGCTTGTCGAGATCGCCGGCGACTTTGCGCGCGACTGCAAGACCGTGGTCGGGACGATCCGCAGCTTCGGCGCCGACATCGACGGCCTGATGGCGCTCTATGGCGACATGGACGCTGCCGACGGCCGCTCCGCCGACCGCGCCATGCGCATCCTGGAGGCCGACATCGCAGCCGCCCGTGCCGTCGTGCGCGACATCGAGCAGGCGGCCGACAAGGCCAATGTGCTCGGCGCGAGCACGGTCGAGACCGTGCAGGGCCTCCTGAAGGGTGTGAAGACGATCCAGCTCGTGCGCACCGACATCCACTACATGGCCCTTAACACCAACCTGCGCTGCGGCAAACTCGGCGAGGAGGGGCGGGCAATCAATGTGGTGACGGCCGAACTGCGCCTGTTTTCCAGCCAGCTCGACGAGACGGCGGAGCGCATTCTTGTCGCCCTGCAGTCGCTCGAAGGGGATGCCGGCAAGCTGCGCGAGGCGGGCACCGCCGCCGGCGGCTCGCTCGATGCGCATCTGGACGAGGCGCTGGAGCATATCCGCCGGGCGGGCGACCGCATGGAGGAGGACATGACGGCTTTGCGCGCCTGTGGCGCCGACGTTTCCGCCAAGGCGGGCCGAACGGTCGCCGACCTCGATTTCAAGGCCGAGCTCGGCGACGTGCTGGCCGATTGTTCCGCCCGTGCGGGCGAGCTCATTGGCCACAGCCTGCCGGATACGGCGGGCCTCGAGCAGGCGATGGCTGATCTCGGCAGCCGGATCGCGCGCACCTATACCATGGTCTCCGAACGCGAGGTGCATGCCCGCGTCTTCGGCACCACCCTGGACGTGGCGGCAGCGCCTGCGGCTGCGCAAAGCGACGAAGATCTGTTCGACGACGCACTGTTCTAGGATCCCCATCCCCGGCATTGCAGGCCAGCATATGGCGGGTTCCACGCGTTCGTAAGCGCAGGAGAGCCGCCTTTTCCACATCGTCCGTGCTCAATGCCGGTTGTTCCGGGGGGCGCGTTCGTCCAGGTACGGCTGCCCTCGCCATTCCAAGCGAATGGCCATCGTCTGTTTCCGTATATTTTTGAAAATATAGCGCTGGCAAAGCCGCAAGTGTCGATATATTCAAGGGGATATCACGCTGCTGTCAGGCAGGAAAAGGGAGAACAGGAATGAACCGTCGTCTGCTTCTGAAACTCGTCGTCGCCGCCTTCGCGTCGCTGCCGCTCGCCCTGCCGGTTGCGGCCGCAGAAAAGGTCACCGTCTTTGCCGCCGCAAGCCTGAAGAACGCGCTGGATGCGGCGAATGCCGCCTGGTCGAAGGAAACCGGCAACGAGACGACGGTCTCCTATGCCGCAAGCTCGGCGCTCGCCAAGCAGATCGAGGCGGCGGCGCCCGCCGATCTCTTCATCTCCGCTGATCTTGCCTGGATGGACTACGTCGCCGAGAAGAAGCTGATCAAGGACGACA
The DNA here is from genome assembly GCF_004284735.1 of Shinella sp. JR1-6. Lineage (NCBI taxonomy): Bacteria > Pseudomonadati > Pseudomonadota > Alphaproteobacteria > Hyphomicrobiales > Rhizobiaceae > Shinella > Shinella sp. JR1-6. The sequence continues at coordinate 7,021 of NZ_SHMI01000053.1, forward strand.
CCCGCGCGAACCTCCTCGGCAACCGTATCGTGCTGGTCGCGCCGAAGGACAAGGCCTCGACCGTCGAGATCAAGGAGGGCTTCGACCTTGCCGGCCTCGTCGGTGACGGCAAGCTCGCCATGGGTGCGGTCGACAGCGTGCCGGCCGGCAAATATGGCAAGGCGGCGCTCGAAAAGCTCGGCGTCTGGTCGTCGGTCGAAGGCAAGGTCGCCGGCGCCGAAAGCGTGCGTGCGGCGCTTGCCCTCGTCTCGCGCGGCGAGGCGCCCTACGGTATCGTCTATCAGACGGATGCCGCCGCCGATCCGGGCGTCGCCGTCGTCGGGACCTTCCCGGAAGACAGTCACCCGCCGATCATCTACCCGGTCGCCATCCTGACGGAATCCAAGAGCGCCGCTGCCGCCGCCTATCTCGATTTCCTGAAGTCCGACAAGGCCGCGCCCTTCTTCACTGAGCAGGGTTTTACGATCCTGAAGTAAGACGAGCCTCGCGATAGCTTTGGGTGGTAGACCGCAACGGATCCACGTGCCGGTGCGGTTGCTGCGCCTCATCCCGCTGCCGCGACCTTCTCCCTGCAAGCGGGGAGAAGGCGTTTGCGGCAAGGGCGCGAGAAAATGGCGGGGCACCCCCATAGCTCCGCTTGCGGGAAGAAGGTGCCGCAGGCGGATGAGGGGTTTCGGCCCAAATCCAGGCGGCACCTGCGGGCTGTTCGCCAATCAAAGGAGTATGCGTGGACTGGCTTGCCTTGAGCGACGAGGAATGGACGGCGATCCGGCTCAGCCTTCGGGTCTCGGCGGTTGCCGTCCTCGTCAGTTTGCCGCTCGGCATCCTCGCCGCTTTGGCACTGGCCCGCGGCCGCTTCTGGGGCAAGTCGCTGCTGAACGGCCTCGTGCACCTGCCGCTGATCCTGCCGCCCGTCGTCACCGGTTTCCTGCTGCTCGTCTTGTTCGGCCGGCGCGGTCCCATCGGCTCCGTGCTGGACGAATGGTTCGGCATCGTTCTCTCCTTCCGCTGGACCGGCGCGGCGCTCGCCTGCGGCGTCATGGGCTTTCCGCTGATGGTGCGTTCGATCCGCCTCTCCATCGAGGCCGTCGACCGCAAGCTGGAGGAGGCGGCAGGCACGCTCGGCGCGAGCCCCCTCTGGGTTTTCCTCACGGTTACTCTGCCGCTCATCCTGCCCGGCGTGCTGGCCGGCATGATCCTCGCCTTCGCCAAGGCGATGGGCGAGTTCGGCGCCACCATCACCTTCGTCTCCAACATTCCCGGTGAGACGCAGACGCTGTCGGCCGCGATCTACACCTTCACCCAGGTGCCCGGCGGCGATGCCGGCGCGATGCGCCTCACCCTCGTCGCCATCGTCATTTCCATGGCCGCGCTCATCGCCTCCGAGGTGCTCGCCCAGCGCCTCGGTCGCAAGGTACACCTCGAATGAGCCTCGTCGTCGAAGCCCGCCACCGGCTCGGCGATTTTTCGCTGGATGCCGCCTTTGCCGCCGATGGCGGCGTGACCGCGTTGTTCGGCCGGTCCGGCTCGGGAAAAACCTCGCTGGTCCGCATCATCGCCGGCCTTACGCAACCGGCAGAAGGCCGCGTCCTGCTCGGCGACGAGGTTCTGGTCGATACCGCCCGCCGTATCTTCGTGCCGGCCCACAGACGGCGCTTCGGCTATGTCTTCCAGGAAGCCCGTCTCTTCCCGCACCTCACCGTGCGGCAGAACCTCAATTATGGCCGCTGGTTCTCGCCGAAGGGCGCGCGCACGGAAAACCCGGACCGTGTTGTCGACCTGCTCGGCATCGCCGGCCTGCTCGACCGCCAGCCGGCAAACCTGTCCGGCGGTGAGAAGCAGCGTGTCGCCATCGGTCGTGCACTGCTGGCCTCGCCCCGCCTGCTCTTGATGGACGAGCCGCTCGCCGCGCTCGACGAGGAGCGCAAGGCGGAAATTCTGCCTTATCTGGAGCGCCTGCGCGACGAGGTCGGCATTCCCATCGTCTATGTCAGCCATTCGGTGGCCGAGGTCGCGCGCCTTGCCGACCGGGTCGTGCTGATGGCGGATGGGCGCATCCAGGCGATCGGGGCGGCGTCGGACGTGCTGAGCGGCCCGCGGCTCACCTCCGCCGCCGAACGCCGGGAAGCCGGCAGCGTTCTTGCCGGCCGCGTCGAGGCGCGTGATGTCGCGCATGGCCTCGCCACCATCCGCCTTGAGGGCGGCGCGACGATCCTCGTGCCGGGCGCCGCGGTCTCGCCGGGCGAAACGGTGCGGCTGCGCATTCCCGCGCGCGACGTCATGATCGCGACGGTGCGCCCGGAAGGCCTCAGTGCGCTCAATATCCTGGAAGGCGTCGTCGAGGCGATCGAACCGGACGGCGAGGGCATGGCCAGCCTGCGCATAGCCTGCGGCGGCGATGTCGTCCGCGCCCGCATCACTGCGCTTTCCGTCGAGCGCCTCGGTCTTGCATCGGGCCTTTCGGTGCATGCCGTCATCAAGACGGTGGCGCTGGAATAGGTTTCAGTCGGCAAGGTTGTCGACGATCCAGCCGATATCCTCGGCCAGCGCCGCACGCGCCTTCGCTTCCATGGCGTGGTAATGGGCGATCAGCGCCTCGCCGAAGGGCGTCACGACAGCGCCGCCGCCCTGCTTGCCGCCGCGCTGCGATTCCACCACCGGCGTACGGAACAGCCGGTTCATCTCATCGACCAGCAACCAGGCCCGGCGATAGGACATGTCCATCGCCCGCCCGCCGGCGGAGATCGAGCCGGTTTCCCGGATATGCGCGAGAAGCTGGATCTTGCCGCGCCCGATGCGCCCTTCCGGCTCGAACTGGAGGCGGAAGATGAGTTTCGGTTCGGTCTTGGCGGATGCTGACATGAAACTGGGCCCGTATGGATACGGGCCCAGATATAACAGCGTTTTCCGCGATGTGCAGTGCCAAGCCGCTTCCGGCAGGGCCGAATTCAGGCGGCGCGCTTCAGGGCGTCGCCGAGGATCGAGACGATGTCCTCGAAATGCGTCTTCTCGGCGATCAGCGGCGGCGAAAAGGCGATGATGTCGCCGGTGACGCGGATCAGGAGGCCCTTCTCGAAGCAATCGACGAAGACGTCATAGGCCCGCGCCCCCGGTGCGCCGTCGCGCGAGGCAAGCTCGATGCCGGCGATGAGGCCGATCGTGCGGATGTCGATGATGTGCGGCAGGCCCTTCAGCGAATGCATCGCCGCATGCCAGTCGTCCTGCAATTCGGCGCCGCGGGTGAAGAGACCCTCGTCGCGGTAGATGTCGAGCGTCGCGATGCCGGCGGCGCAGGCCACTGGATGGCCGGAATAGGTGTAGCCGTGGAAGAGCTCGATGGCGTTTTCCGGCCCATGCATCAGCGCATCGTGCACCTTTCGGCTGGCGAAGACTGCGCCCATCGGGATGGCGCCGTTGGTCAGGCCCTTGGCGGTTGTCACGAGATCCGGCGTCACGCCGAAATAATCGGTGGCGAAGGCCGCGCCAAGGCGTCCGAAGCCGGTGATGACTTCGTCGAAGATCAGGAGGATGCCGTGCTTGTCGCAGGTCGCGCGCAGCTTTTCGAGATAGCCCTTCGGCGGGATCAGCACGCCGGTGGAGCCGGCGACCGGCTCGACGATGCAGGCGGCGATGGTTTCCGCGCCGTGCAGCGCGACCAGCCGCTCCAGGTCGTCGGCAAGCTCGGCGCCATGCTCCGGCTGGCCCTTCACGTAGGCGTTCTTCGCAAGGTCGTGGGTATGGCGCAGGTGGTCGGAGCCGGGGAGCTGCGGGAAGACGCGTCGGTTGTTGAGAATGCCGCCGACCGAAATACCGCCGAAGCCGACGCCGTGATAGCCGCGCTCGCGGCCGATGAGGCGCGTGCGCGTGCCCTGGCCGATGGCGCGCTGGTAGGCAATGGCGATCTTCAATGCGGTATCGACCGATTCCGAGCCGGAGCCGGTGTAGAAGACGCGGTCGAGCTTGGCGCCGTCAGGGCCGGGGGCGATCTCGGCCAGCCGCTCGGCGAAATCGAAGGCGACCGAATGGCCCATCTGGAAGGAGGGCGCGAAATCCATCTCGGTGAGCTGGCGCTCGACCGCGGCGGCGATCTGCCGGCGGCCATGGCCGGCATTGACGCACCACAGGCCTGCGGTGCCGTCGAGCACCTGGCGGCCGTCGGCGCTGGTGTAGTACATGCCTTCGGCGGCAGCGAGCAGGCGCGGCGCGGCCTTGAACTGGCGATTGGCGGTAAAGGGCATCCAGTAGCTGTCGAGCACCGGTGCATTGGGCTTGTTGTGAACGTTCATGGGAGATCTCCTCTGGCTGGCGGGATTGACGCCATGATTTGCGATGCCGAACAAGTCCTTTTCTTCTTGACGCCAACTGATTGAAAATTAAGGATATGGGTCGATCAGTTTTCGATATTTCGAACATCTAGAACAGGAAGTGGCCATGTCGGTCGATATCGGGGGCAGGCTGCGCCATCTGCGCATGGCCCACAATCTCTCCCAGCGCGAGCTCGCCAAGCGCGCGGGCGTTACCAATTCGACCATTTCGCTGATCGAATCCAACGCCTCCAACCCGTCGGTCGGTGCGCTGAAGCGCATCCTCGACGGCATCCCGATCGGTCTTGCGGAGTTCTTCGCCTTCGAGCCGGAGCGCCCCAAGAAGGCCTTCTACCGGTCGGACGAGCTGATCGAGATCGGCAAGGGACCGATTTCCTTCCGCCAGATCGGCGAAAACACCTTTGGCCGCAGCCTGCAGATCCTGAAGGAGTGCTACCAGCCCGGCGCCGACACCGGCAAGGTGCTGCTGGTGCATGATGGCGAGGAGGGCGGCATCGTGCTCTCCGGCCGGCTGGAGGTGACGGTGGACGACGAGCGGCGCATTCTCGGTCCGGGCGATGCCTATTATTTCGAAAGCCGCCGTCCGCACCGTTTCCGCTGCGTCGGCCCGGTGCCGTGCGAGGTCATCAGTGCCTGCACCCCGCCGACTTTTTGATATGGCAAGGAGGCAACGGCGCTGTTTCGTTCACGCCGTCGCCCTGTCTGCTCCGGCGCTCAGGCCGATTTGGCCAGCCGTGCCTGCTCGTCGAAGAACAGCGCCTGGCTGATCAGGGCCTTCACCATATCCGGATTGAACGGCTTGGTGACCAGGAAGGCCGGTTCCGGCTTTTCACCGGTCAAGAGCCGCTCCGGGAAGGCCGTGATGAAGATGACCGGGATCGTGCTGTTCTTCAGGATATCGTTGACGGCGTCGATGCCCGAGCTGCCGTCGGCCAGCTGGATATCGGCCAGCACCATGCGCGGCGAGGTGCGGTGGTAGAGCTCGACGGCCTCCGAATGGGTGCGCGCAATACCCGTCACATTGTGGCCGAGGCCCTTCACCATGTCCTCGATGTCCATGGCGATCAGCGGCTCGTCCTCGATGATCATGATATCGGTTGCCACCTGCCGCGAGATGTCGCGCGAGGCCTCGTCGAGCAGGGCGGCGAAGCGCTCTTCCGACATATCGAGAATGTCGGCGCCCTCGGCAAGGTCGAAGCCCTCGACGGCGACCAGCAGGAAAGCCTTGCGCTCCGCCGGCGGCAGGTTGGCAAGGTTGGCGGCCGCCTGGCGCTCCCAGCCGAAGGGGGACGTATTTTCCGGCAGCGTCACGTCGAGATTGTCGAACAGCGTGCAATAGAGCCGGTAGAGCGCAATCCGGTCGCTTCTCCCCTCGGGGTAGAGTGTGATATCGGCGACGAGCGCCTCAAGCATGGCTGCGACATAGGCGTCGCCCGAGGTCTGGGAGCCCGTCACTGCACGGGAAAACCGCCTCAGATAGGCGAGATGCGGTGCGATACGGGTGGAAAGTGACATTTAGTTCTCCCTGAATATGTTCCGCATCGGAACCGTTTCCGCTAGAGTTCACCATGCGGAAACCTATTGGTAGCATTCTAAGTCTGACTTGCTATTGGGAATCTGGGGCAAAAGGAAGATAGCGGGTGGCATCGGATGGAAACAAGACCATGATCGAGCCCAGTAAAGACAAGAAGCGTGCCGGGCGGGATGTCCCCGTCAAGGCCGCTTTCGACCCCAACGGCCCGATCGGCCGCAAGCTTAAGTCGTTTTACGACGTCATCGAGACGGAACCCGTGCCCGATCGTCTTCTCGATCTTCTGGAAAAGCTCGACGAGGCCGAGCTTCGTGCCAAGAGCGGTTCCTGAAAACATTCTTCCGTCCAGTTCCAGACATCAAGAAACGGGCCCGAGGGCCCGTTTTCCGTTTGTTGATCTTCGATCGCCTCAGCGGCAGCGCGCTTCGTACCGGCGGCCGTACCGGTCGCGGTAGATGCAGTAGCCACTGCGATCGGAGCGAGCGATGAGATAGCCCGCCGCACCGCCGATGGCGGCTCCTGCAAGCGCGCCGCCGGCGCGTCCCGTCACGACACCGCCGATGATGGCGCCTGTGCCCGCGCCGATCGCGGTGCCGCGTTCGGTCTGGGTACAGGCGGTGAGCGTCACCGTGGAGGCGACGAGGGCAAGCGCGATGATGGTGTTCTTCATGGTTCCGGCTCCTGGCTTGGGTGGGGGGATCAGATACGTCCCATGAGGACGAGGATGAGAAGGATGAGCACGATCAGCCCGAGGCCGCCGGAGGGACCATAGCCCCAGCTTCGGCTGTATCCCCAGTTCGGCAGGGCGCCGATCAGAAGCAGGATGAGAATGACAAGGAGGATGGTGCTGAGCATCGGTGCTTCCTTTCGCGTCCGGTTCGCGTTCGAGCGATGGGCCGAAAACGGGCCGTAACGAATTTTGTTCCCGAAAATGTGACAACACCGTCATCGGCTCTCGCCGGAACTTTCTTGGCTCCGTTCCGTTTCCAATGCCAACCGATGGGTGGTGACCCGACGGGTGATGGAGAGAGAAATGGAACACATAGCCGCAATCATGCTTCTGGTCGGCTGCAGCCATGGCGGCCTCACCTGCGAAGAACTGCAAGCGCCCCAGGTGGCGTTCGAGACGATGGAAGACTGCGTCGGCGCCCTGCCGGCCGCTTTGGGCGGGGCAGGGGCGGGCAAGCGTCTCGTGCATGGCCGCTGCGCGGTCGTCGACCCGGCCTGGGTCGAGGAAAATATTGAGATTACCTGGCGCGTCAGCAGCCAGAACGGTCTTGAGGTGCATGTCCGGCCGACCAGTCCGCCGGCAGGGGACATGATCGTCGCCGACAACGCTCACCCGGCCCAAGCGACGGCGCGGATGCATTGATAGGGTGAGGAACCTTTCCGGCACTTGCCGGTTTCCTCTTGGTCAACGCCATGCGTTCAATGGAACAGAAAGGACAGCGACATGAACTGGGATATCATCGAAGGCAAGTGGAACGAGTACAAGGGCAAGGCCCAGGCTCAGTGGGGCAAGCTCACCGATGACGACCTCGATGTCATCAAGGGGCGCCGCGTCGAGCTTTCAGGCAAGATCCAGCAGCGTTACGGCCTCGCCAAGGAGGAGGCCGAGCGGCAGATCGACGACTGGACGCGCCGTCACTAGAACGGACGCCGACCGCACTAGAACGGACGCCGACCGCATCGGTCACCGCTCATGCCGCCGCAGCCGAAAGGCTGCGGCGGCATTGTTTTTGGCGACAGGGCATCGCCCTGAAATCCTTTGTTTGATGACGGTTCGGGGAACTTTTTGTCGCGCCCCTCGTTTCTCCATCGATACAAAGAAGGAGTTCGAAAATGCTCTACTATGCTGTGGTCTTTCTCGTGATCGCCCTTGTTGCCGGCCTGCTCGGCTTCGGCGGCATTGCCGGCGCATCGGCCGGCATCGCGCAGATCCTGTTCTTCGTCTTCCTGGCCCTTCTGGTTCTCTCGCTGATCGCGGGCCTATTCCGACGGGCGTGAGGACGAAACAGACCGGAAAGGGCGGCGTTCGCGGACGCCGCCCTTTTTTGCGTCTGCGAACGACCCTTGCGGGGCTTCGAGCCATTGGTTAACAACGCATGAACTTGCCGAATCCCTTGGAGCCTGACCGATGAAATCCCTCGAACTCCTGGTCGAACGCATCATCCTGTCGAGCCGCTGGATCCTGGTGGTCTTCTATCTCGGCCTCGTCGCGGCGCTTGCCGTTTATGCGGTGTCCTTCCTCTACAAGTTCGCCAAGGTGGCGATGAACGTCTTCGTCTACGACGATGCGGAGATGATCCTCGCCATGCTCGGCCTCATCGATGCGGCGCTGGTCGCCAGCCTCATCCTCATGGTCATGATCGCCGGCTACGAGAATTTCGTCAGCCGTTTCGACGAGGCGGAGGCGGATGTCTCGTTCCTCGGCAAACTCGATTCCGGCAGCCTGAAGATCAAGGTTGCCTCGTCGATCGTCGCCATCTCCTCGATCCACCTGCTGCAGGTCTTCCTCAACGTGCAACAATATACCGACACCAAGCTGATGTGGCTGACCTTCATTCACCTCGCCTTCGTGGTTTCGGCGGTGCTGCTCGGTTTCCTCGAACAGATCATGTCCAAGCTGAAAGGCTGAAAGCCTTGCCAAGATCGGGAGAGGAGGGCGCCGCGGATATCCGCTGGCGCCCTTTTCTTTTGGCGCGACGTCAAGTGAAACCGTCACGCTGTCCCCGACATTCTCGTTATGCACCGGGTGTCTTTGCCGTGTCGCTGCGCAATATCCCCCTCCCACCTTCTGTTTGACCATCTGGACAAAGTTTTCTGCCGTGATTTGGGGGGGCGAAGGGTGTTCAGGGGGCATCCAACCTTCCGCCAAAGTGAAAATCCTTTATTTTCAACATCTTACACATTTTTGAAGTTTTCTTGAAAATGTCTGTTGACGTATGCGGATGAGTGGGCCTATAACCCGGCC
>NZ_SHMI01000054.1:0-14352 GCF_004284735.1 Shinella sp. JR1-6
GAAGCGCAGCAATGTGTGAAGCTTACCGGTACTAATAGCTCGATTGGCTTGATCGTTCTCATTGTTCATGCTCATCGGCGCAGCATAGCTGCACTGATGATGCTGATCTTCTGTCCTGACGCGCCAAAGCGCTCCGGACGGGCCGCGCCATCAGGCGCGACGGCCTCTGGCCTTGCGGAGATTCGCTCCGAAACGCCAGGCCAAAGATCAAAGACGTGTTCACAAAATTAAGACAAACGAAGGCTCGAGCCTTCTACCAGCTTCTCAAAAGATTGCCCTTAGCCGACCTGGTGGTCATGGCGGGGTGGCTGCACCCGTTCCCATTCCGAACACGGCCGTGAAACGCCCCAGCGCCAATGGTACTTCGTCTCAAGACGCGGGAGAGTAGGTCGCTGCCAGGTCTGCTAAAGGCAATCAAATCTTCTCATAACAAGCCTCGGCCCAAGCCGAAATCGGGCCGCCCTCAAAGCGGCCCTTTTGCAATGCATAAACAATAACGCGGGGTGGAGCAGCCCGGTAGCTCGTCAGGCTCATAACCTGAAGGCCGCAGGTTCAAATCCTGCCCCCGCAACCAAGTTTCTTAAAGACTATCAAGACTTTAATCGGCCTCCTTCGGGAGGCTGAAGTCGTTTTTGGACCTAGCACACAGTCAGCACAAACACACCCCACCCGTTTGACGGGAGGCTTGATGGTGTGATTCCCTCTTCCCATATCGAGCAATAAGCGAAATGGGAGGGCAGCATGCCAAGCCATGAAATCCTCGGAGGATTGGTGCAGATTTACCGGCGCGGGGCCGCGTCTGGCATTGCTCTACGTCCATAAAGGGCCGTCAGTATCGTGTGAGCACCAAGGAAACCGGCTTGGAGCAGGCCAAGGCTTTTGCAGAAGACTGGCTTCTCGGTTTGCGCGGGAAATCGGCGGCGGGTATTTTGAAGACCGAAACCACCTTCGCGGAAGCCGCCAAGAAGTTCGAGCAGGAATATGCGGCCATCACCGAGGGGGAGCGCAGCCCCAAATGGGTGGAGGGTCACAGCATCCGCCTGCGGCTCCATCTGGTGCCGTTCTTCGGCAAGATGGGCGTCTCGGAAATCAATGCCGGTACAGTTCAGGATTATCGCGTGCAGCGCATTGCCACGTCCACGACGGGGAGGGCACCGGCACGCAGCACCTTGCATGACGAGGTGGGCACGCTCCGGCAGGTCCTGAAAACCGCCATTCGCCATAAATGGCTCCAGCATCTTCCCGACCTGTCGCCGCCGTATAAGACGCAGGGGAAGATTGTTCACCGGCCATGGTTCAGCCCCGCCGAGTACAAGCAAGCTTGACCTGCCACTGAAGTTTCATCCGGCTGCGATTAGAGCGTCGGCGTTTTTTTGATAAGCCAAATGGCGGGGTGGGAGCAACCGGCGGAAACGCGGAGCTTCCACATTGCGTAGCGTTGGAGCCGGTTGCGGCGATGATCCCGGCATAGTCCGCTGGGGTCTGGTATCCGAGCGATGAGTGCGGCCGGAAATTGTTGTAGTCGCCGGCCCATTCCGCAATGGCGCTGCGAGCATGATCGAGACCGAAGAACAGGCTCTCGTTGAGCAGCTCGTCGCGCATGCGGCCGTTGAAGCTCTCGACATAGCCATTTTGCATCGGTCTTCCCGGCGCGATGTAGTGCCACTCGACCTTGTGATCCTTCGACCAAGCAAGGATGGCATTCGAGGTCAGTTCGGTCCCGTTGTCTGAAACAATCATGCCGGGCTTGCCCCTTCGCTCGACAAGCGTCGTCAGTTCCCTCGCGACACGGCGACCAGAGATAGATGTGTCCGGGATCGCCGCCAGGCATTCGCGTGTGACATCGTCGACCACATTGAGGATGCGAAAGCGTTTGCCGCAGGCGAACTGATCGTGGACGAAATCCAGCGACCAGCGAGCATTCGCTTTTGCTTCGACGAGGATCGGCGCACGCGTGCCAACAGCACGACGCCTGGCTTTGCGTTTGCGCACGCAGAGACCTTCCTCGCGATAGAGCCGATAGATGCGATTGACACCGGACGGTTCCCCATCGCGCCGAAGCAGAATGAACAGCCGTCGGTAGCCAAACCGCCGTCGCTCATTGGCCAGATCGCGTAGCTTCGCTCGCAACTCGACCTCCGGCGGTCGAGAGGATCGATAACGGATCGTCTTTCGGTCGGCACATACAATCTGGCAGGCCCGCCGTTCCGAAAGCCCCATCGTGACCTTCAGATGCGCGACAGCGTCACGCTTGGCGGCAGGCCCTACCATTTTTTTGAGAGAAGTTCGCGGAGTGCGGCTGTATCCAGCATCTGTTCGGCGAGCAGCTTCTTCAGCTTGGCGTTCTCATCCTCCAGCGCCTTCAGGCGCTTGGCCTCAGATACCTCCATGCCGCCGTATTTAGCTTTCCAGTTATAAAAGGTCGCTTCGGAAATCCCGTGCCTACGGCAAAGATCGCCCGCTTTCGCTCCGGCCTCCTGCTCCTTCAGCACCGCAATGATCTGCTCTTCCGTAAATCGCTGCTTCTTCATAAGTCCGTCCTCAATGGGCCGGACTCTAATCCATTCTGGAGGAAGTTCTCAGTGGCAGGTCAATGGCGTTCGAGGTCAGCTCCGTTCCGTTGTCCGAGACGATCATGCAGGGGTAACCGGTTGTGAGCGCGATGCGATCCAGTTCCCGGCCGACACGCTCGCCGGATAGCGAGTTGTCGACCACGGTGGCAAGGCACTCGCGGCTGAATTCGTCGAGGACATACAGGATACGGAAGCGCCTGCCGTCGACCAGCGCAACCGAGACGAAGTCCATGCTCCAGCGCTGGTTCGGGCCCTGCGGGATTGCCATCGGCGCTCGTGTTCCCAGGGCTCGTTTGCGGCCACGCGCTTGCGCCCTGTTAAGGGTCAATATTCGGCGCCGGTTGACACTCAGGACTTTCCCGAAACTGGGGCGAAGTTGGATCTCATGCCGGTTGTCGCCATCTCTTTGCATTTGGCTCTGCACATTGTATAAAATGTGCACCTGCGTGAAGCAGGAATGCCGCGTGGCGACTGTTAGCAAGAGCTTGAAGCACAAGACGATGTCGACCGCAGCTGCCGAGGAAATCCGAAGCCGGATCCTTGAGGGCGTTTTTCCGCCGGGGCGTCAGTTGCGTCAGGAGGAATTGGCGCAGGAATTCGGAATCAGTCGCATACCCATCCGCGAGGCCCTGCTCTTGCTCGAAAGCGAGGGGATCGTGCGCATCCAGCCCCATCGCGGCGCCGTGGTCGTAGAGCTAAGTGCAGAGGAGGTCGAAGAACTCTTCAACATGCGCATCCTTTTCGAGCCGTTTTTACTCGAAAGGTCGGCGCCGCATCTCGCACCCGCGGATTTCGAGAAGCTAGATAAAATCCTTGACCGTTACGAAACGTCGATCGATAAGCTGGATATCGACCGCTGGAACGATCTGAACTCCGAATTCCACATGCTGCTTTATACCCATGCGCGGAGCCCACGTATAACCAGTACAGTCCAGAACCTCCTCGGCGAATGCGACCGGCACACGCGAATTCAGCTCTCCAACATTACTGGCGATCGGGCGCGGGCCGTCCGCGAACACAAGGAACTCGTAAGGCTCTGCCGGGAACGGCGTTTTGCAGAGGCGGCCGATTTCATGCGCATGCATATCGATCGTATCCGGGTTGGCCTAATGGCGCTTCTCCATCTCGACCAGACTGACGCAACAGAAGCAACTGTGGGTGAACAGTAAAAGGGGCCGACGTCGCAGGCGGCGTCGGCCGGTTTTCGCTCTCAGGCGCGGCCCACCGTGAACAGATGTTCGAGCTTGTCGACCTCCACCTCGATACCGAGACCGGGACCGGTCGGCGCGGAGCCGAAGCCGTTTGACGAGCGTGGAAGATAGCTGGCAACGTGGCCGTCCGTCCAGTCGTTGAAGAACGGAGTCATCAGCAGCGATTCCGGCCGGGTCGTTGCCGCCACATGGCTGGTCGCGGCCGTGATGATGTCGCCGCCCCACATGTCCTCCACCGAGACCGCCATGTTCAGTTCCTGTAGCAGGTCGCGGGCTTTGATCGTGTTAGTGAGGCCGCCAAGCTTGCCGAATTTGAGGTTCACCGATACAGCGTTGGCCTCATACTTGGCGCGATAGATTTCGTCGTGGTTGACGATCGACTCGTCGAGAACGAGTGGAAGCGCTGATCCACGATGCGCGAGGATGCAATCGGCCGTCGAGCGGCAGGGTTGCTCGACATAGACTGCGAGGCCGGCCATGCCTTGGAGTGCGAGCTTCGCTGACGCAAGCGACCAGCCGCCGTTGGAATCGGCCACGATGATCGTCTCGGAATCGCCAGCTTCCACGCTGGCGCGGGTCCGCGCAATATCATCCATGGGGTTGTTGCCGACCTTGAGCTGGAAGCGATTGATGCCGGCGGCCCGCCGTTCGCGAATGAACTCGCCCATGGATTCAGGCGCGGCCAGCGGCACTGCCTCGTAGATTGGAAAGCGGTCGTTGAGTACGCCGCCGATCAGCGCCGAGATCGGCCGGCCGAGCGATTTGCCAAGAATATCCCAGCAAGCGATGTCGATCGGGCTCTTGGCGAATTCCTGCCCCATCAACGTGCCGGCCATGATGCGGTTGACCATTCCGATATTGGTTGGATCTGTACCGATCAGCGCCTCCGAGAGGTCCTTCAGCGCGATCCGAATGCCATCTGGAAAGGTCGGCAGGTAGATCTTGCCGAGTGTCGTGATCTCGCCCCAGCCTTCGAGACCCTGGTCGGTGCGGATGCGGATGACCGTGCCGTCTTCCGTGGCCGCGACACGGTCTCCAGACATGACGTATGTTCCGTGGGCATAGCCGACGGTATACTTGTAGATGTCCACCCCGGTGATTTTCATGGTCTTTCCTTAAGATTGGCGGCTGCGTCTTGCGCAAGCAGTTGCATCAGAATGTCATATTGGGTGCCGGAGATGCGGACTCCGTCGCGCGTTGTGCGCGCCCTGGCGGCGAAGCGCCGTGACGAGGGTAGTCGGGCGCCCTGAGCTGGAATCGCCTCAAGCAGCCGTTCGGCGCTTTTGAAATGCCTGTCGCGTTCCGTGCCCATGAACATGTCGGGCGACAGTGCGATGATCAGTTCACCATGGCAGGGGGCGCCGCCGTCGCCATCATCGAAAGCCTGGGATTGCGGGCTTGTCATATCTCCGACCAGCGGGCCTGCGAGAAGCTCGATCATGGTTGAAAGCGCTGAACCCTTGTGGCCGCCGAATGTCATCTGCGCGCCGGCCATGGCCTCAATCGGGTCGTTGGTCGGATTTCCCTGCCGATCGAGAGCCCAGCCATAGGGAATCGGCTGATTGCGCTGGCGATGAAGTTCGATCTCGCCGCGCGCGACGACGCTGGTCGCGAAGTCGAAGATGTAGGGCAGGTGTCCCGGCCGAGGCCAGCCGAAGGCGAGTGGATTGGTGCCGAACAGCGGCGTCCGGCCGCCGTTTGGCGCGACCCAACTGTGGCTCGGCGTCATGGCGAGCGATACGAGGCCCCGCTCGGCGAGAGCCTCGACCTCCGGCCAGAGTGCGGTGAAATGAAAGCAGCGATTGATCGCCATGGCGGCAACGCCGTGGCTCCGAGCTCTTTCCGTCAAGGCGTCGATCCCCATCGTGAAGGCAAGCGAGGAGAAGCCCATATCGGCATCGACCCTGACGATGGCGGATTGATCTGATTGGATTTTCGGCTTGGCAGCAACATTGACCTTGCCGGCGGCGATGGTCCGCACCAGCCCGGCGAGGCGATAAGTGCCATGTGACGCGCATTCGTCACGTTCAGCGGCGGTGATGACGTCTGCCAGCGCATCGGCATGCGGTTCCGTGAGCCCGTGTCTGACGAGGATGCGCGTGGCCAGGGCTTGGATTTCCTGCAGACTCAGAACGCGGTGTCCTGGGGCTTCCTCTGCCGCGGGCTGGCCTTTGGAGGAGAGGGAGGATGGGCTTATCGCCGTCATTTCGAAACTACCACTGCAATCGGACTTCAGTTGCGCGACCTGCCGGAGGTTCGCACGCCGCTGTGCGCGAGATTTTCGACGAGCTCGTCAGAAATCTGTTGCGCAGGCGATGTGTAGTATGCGAAAGCGAAACGCAAGAGCCGCTTTTCCGAAGGTCGTGCGGAGGCAGGATCTGAAGACGTGCTCGGCAGCTCGCCTTCAGCCCGGCGCTCCATGGCGCCGGCAATAATCAGGGAACCGAAAGAGGGAAGTGATGGAGAATTTTACGGATTTGAAAATAGGGCGGCGTGGCTTTCTGGCGGCGGCTGCGGCAGGAACGGCAGCGCTCGCAGCGCCCGCCTTCATTCGCGATGCGCGTGCAGCATCGGAAATTACGATCATTACCTGGGAAACATATCACGAGGACGCATGGATCGCGGAATGGAGCAAGGCGACCGGCGTCAAGGTCAATGTCGTTCGTGCCGGCTCCAATGACGAGATTTTTGCCCAGACCCAGTCGGGCGCGATCCAGGCCGACGTACTCTATTTCGAGTCGGGTTCCATTCCGCGCTTCAAGGAAGCTGGCCTCATTGTGCCGATTGACGCTTCCAAGCTCCCCAATGCGGTCAACATAACGCCCGGCCTCAAATATCAGGAACGCAACACGGTCGATGGCGATCTCTATGGTGTACCCTATAGTTGGGGAACGCAGCCGTTGATGTTCAACGCGGATGTCGTCACCGAAGGCACCGACAGCTGGGCCGCGCTCTGGGACGAAAAGCATGCCGGCAAAGTCAATCTGTTCGATGATGCCTATATCACCTTCCCGATGATCGCGCTGCAGGCTGGCGTTGCGGATCCCTTCAATCTTTCGGACGAAGACTTCGCCAGGTGCGCCCAAGTGCTCGCCGCCCTTCGTCCACAGGTCCGTACCATCGCGCGCGGCTTCAACGACGCCGCGGCGATCTATGCGGCCGGTGACGCGGTCATCGGTTACTGCAATAACGTTTCCATCGTCTTTAATCTCCAGCGCAAGGGTATGAACTTCAAGTACACCTTCCCCAAGGAAGGTACGCCGACCTGGATCGACAATGCGGTTTTGACCCCGCATGGCGATCGTCCGGAAGTCTATCAGTTCCTCAACGACAACCTGACGCTGGAATGGCAGTCCCGCTTCATCTCCTTGTCACTCAACAACGGCGTACTGACCGACGAGGGCGCCAGACAGGGTGGTGTGAAGGACGATATCCTCGCCAAGACCAACATCATCGATCAGAATCAGCCCAGTTTCTGGGAGAAGATGGTTTTCTTCAAGGCGCCTGAAAGCGTCGATCGTCGCGTCCAGATGTGGAACGACTTCAAGGCTGGAACCCTCTAGTTTCCGGGTGGGGTAACTGACATGCCTGCACGTAACGATGCAATCATCCGGTTCGAGAATGTCGTCAAGCGCTATCCCGGAGCTGCGACTCCAGCGCTTGAGATCGATGAATTTTCAATCGAGCGAGGTGAGTTTTTCTCGATCCTCGGGCCCAGCGGTTCGGGCAAGACGACCGCGCTGCGCCTCATCGCTGGCTTCGAGCAGGCCGATTCCGGCCGCATCTTTCTCGATGGCCAGGATGTAACCGACGTTCCGCCGCACCGGCGGAACGTCAATACCGTGTTCCAGTCCTATGCGCTGTTCCCGCATATGACGTTGCGGCAGAATGTCGAATATCCATTGAGGATGGCAGGGGTCGACAAGGCCGAGCGCAGTCGACGTGTCGCCGAGGCGCTGGAAATGGTGGCGATGGACAAGATGGCGGAGCGCCTGCCGCATCAAGTCAGTGGCGGCCAGCGCCAGCGCGTGGCTCTGGCCCGTGCCTTTGTTGGCCGCCCCAGGGTGCTTTTGCTCGACGAGCCGCTGTCCGCGCTCGATCTCAATCTGCGGCAGCAGATGCAGCATGTGCTGGTCGACCTGCAGCGTAAGATCGGCATTACCTTCATCTATGTTACCCATGACCAGAGCGAGGCGTTGTCGATGTCGAACCGCGTCGCCATAGTCAATGCCGGCAGCATTCAACAGCTCGACAGTCCAGGCGAGATCTATTATGCGCCCAACAGTCGCTTCGTCGCCCAGTTCATTGGCAAGTCCAACCTGATCGCCGCAGAGGCGGCGGGTTCGGCGGATTCCTCGGTGGTCTCGGTGTGTGGCGAAAGCTTCGGCATGGCGGCGGTCCGCCGACCCGGCGCGATAAGCCTTGGCCTGCGGTTCGAGGCGCTGACCATAACTCCCGCCGATCGGCCGTGCCCCGAAGGTGTCGCGCTTAAAGGCCATGTCTCCGACGTTCTGTTTCTTGGCCATACTTGCGAGGTGAAGGTCCGTTGCCGCGACCAGGATTTCATCGCCTTTGCGCCGGCGCGGCGTGGTGCAATCCTTGAGCATGGCCAGCCGGTTTGGCTGTCCTTCAAGCCGGAAGACTGTGTGGTGCTTGATGACTGACGTCGCCCTTGCATCGCGCGCAAACCCGAACACTGGGAGCGCTGTCCCAGCCGTGCTGTGCGGCATTCTCGCGCGAATGTCGCTTTATGCCTGGCTTGCCCTGCTCGTGGTCCTGCCGAATATCCTGCTGATCGGCGTCAGCCTGCTCACCTCGAAGAACGGCGTGACCAATTTCGATCTGACGCTGCAGAATTTTGCGCGCGCGTGGGAATCGTCAGGCGTCTGGGTTCTGCTCTGGCGGACAGTGGCGACCGCCCTGCTGGCCACGGCGATTGCTACGCTGATCGCCTATCCGATGGCCTATTACGCAGCGCGCATTCTTGAGCGCGGCCGGTTCCTGTCGGTCATGCTGGTCGTCATCCCGCTCTGGATCAGCCTGCTGATGCGTGTTTTCGCCTGGCGGGTGATCCTCGGCGAGAGCGGCGTGCTCAACGCCTTCCTGTTGCGGATGGGTCTGATCTCGGAGCCGAGTTCGGCGCTGCTCTACAATTCCTTCGCCGTCTTCCTCACCTTCGTATATGTCTCAATCCCCTTCATCTTCGTCGCTGCATATTCAGCGATCGACCGCATTCCGCCCAGCCTGACGGAGGCGGCCAACGATTGCGGCGCAAGCGGCTTGAGGGCTTTCTTCACCGTCGTATGGCCGCTGTCGCGTCCCGGCACTTCGGTGGGCGTGGCGCTCGCCTTCCTCATGGCGGTCGGCGACTACATCACGCCGTCGATGGTCGGCGGACTGAATGGGACGATGCTCGGAATGGTCATCGCCTCGCAGTTCGGCATTGTCGGCAACTGGCCCTATGGCGCGGCGCTCGCATTGATGCTGCTTGTGACGGTCGCCGTCGTTCTCGCCATCATGTTCAGGACAGCGCGCGTGCCCGGTATCCTGACCGGCGAGACGGGTGGGATGCTGTCAGTACCGGCAGGCGCCAGGAGTGCCGGCAACATTTTATTCCGTTGGCTCGCCTTTGCGCTGTTCTGTCTGCCCTATCTTTTTCTCTATGCGCCACTCGCAATCATCGCGATATTCTCTTTCAACGACGCGACGGTGCAGGTGTTCCCGCTAAGCGGCATGACGTTCCGCTGGTATCAGGAGGTACTGAGCAACACAGCGCTGCTTGCGGCGCTGAACCGGTCGCTCTATGTCGGGCTTCTGGTTCTGTTGATCTCGATCGCCGCCGGAACGGGATTTGCTATCCTGCTCGCCTATGCAAGGCTTTCCTTCGGGAAGCTTTCGGAGCAATTGCTGACGCTGCCGGTCGCCATACCGGGTGTAGTGCTAGGCATCACGCTTGTGCTTGCTTTCCAGTTGCTTCGCATCCCGACAGGTATTCCGCGCGTCGTGCTCGGGCATTGCACA
Organism: Shinella sp. JR1-6; assembly: GCF_004284735.1. Taxonomy (NCBI): domain Bacteria; kingdom Pseudomonadati; phylum Pseudomonadota; class Alphaproteobacteria; order Hyphomicrobiales; family Rhizobiaceae; genus Shinella; species Shinella sp. JR1-6. The sequence continues at coordinate 9,806 of NZ_SHMI01000054.1, forward strand.
TTCGTCATGCCGGTCATCATGCTGACGGTGCTCAGCCGGCTCAGACGGCTGGATCCTGCCTTGGTCGAAGCATCGACCGATCTCGGCGCGTCCTACGCCAAAACGGTTTGGCATGTCGTGTTGCCACTCGTGCGCGGCTCGATCATCGGTGGGGCGTTGCTCGGTTTCACGCTGTCGGTGGACGAGGTGGTGGTCTCGCTCTTCCTGACCGGAACGCAGCCGACGCTGCCGGTCTGGGTGTGGAACCAGATGCGGTTCGGCTTCACTCCCTCCGTCAATGCCATATTCGTCTGCATCGGTATCGGATCGATCATGCTCACCCTCATTGCGCGCCGCTTCCTCGACGCCAAGGGCACCTGACCGCGCTGAATCATCAAGAAGAAAGGAACAAGCATGTCGTCCACCGCTCAAGAGCTCGCCCGGCTGGCCGAAACCATTAGACCGGAAACGAAGGCGTTCATCGATGGCCGCTTTGTCGATTCCGCCAGCGGCAAGTCCTTCGATACAATCAACCCGGCCACCGGCAAGGTCGTTGCCTCGGTCGCCGAAACCGACCGTGAGGACGTGGATCGCGCCGTTGCGGCTGCACGCTCCGCCTTCAACAAGGGCAGTTGGCGCAATCTCGCTCCGCGCGATCGCAAAGTCGCCTTGCTGCGGCTTGCCGATCTGGTCGAGAAGCATCAGGAAGAGTTCGCCGTCCTCGAATGCCTCGACACAGGCAAGCCTGTCCTCGATGCGCTCAATGCCGACGTGCCGGACGCGATTGCCACGCTGCGCTGGCATGCCGAGGCGATAGACAAGATTTATGACGCCGTTTCGCCCACCTCCGCCGATATCGTCTCGATGGTGGTTCGCGAGCCCATCGGCGTCGTCGGCGCTGTCATCCCCTGGAACTTCCCCCTCGCGATTACCGCGGTGAAGATCGGTCCGGTGCTTGCTGGCGGCAACTCCATCGTGATCAAGCCGGCCGAGCAGACGCCGCTCACGGCCCTCAGGCTTGCCGCCCTTGCGGCAGAGGCCGGCATCCCCGATGGTGTGATAAATGTCCTGCCAGGCTATGGCGAGACATCCGGACAGGCGCTCGGCCGCCATCGCGACGTCGATTGCCTGAGCTTCACAGGTTCGACGGAAGTGGGTGGCTATTTCCTCAAATATGCCGCTGAATCCAATCTCAAGCGCGTGCTGCTGGAACTGGGGGGCAAGAGCCCTGTCATCGTCATGGACGATATCGACGATCTAGGTCCTGTCGTGGAACAGATCGCTCTTGGCATCCTGTTCTCCCAGGGCGAGAACTGCAGTGCAGGCTCTCGGCTGCTGGTTCATGCCGGCATGAAGGACCGTCTGCTCGAAGCCGTCATCGAGAATTTCAAGACGTGGAAGGTTGGCGATCCCTTTGCTGAAGACACCAAGATGGGCGCCATGATCGAGCAGAAGCACATGGAGCGGGTGTTGGGCTATATCGAGGCCGGCAAGCGCGAGGGCGCGTTGGTCGCGCTCGGTGGCAACCGTATCCTCGAACAGACCGGCGGCTACTTCATCGAGCCGACCGTGTTCGATGGCGTCGCCAACAGCATGACCATTGCCCAGGAGGAAATTTTCGGCCCCGTGCTGTCGACCATCACGTTCAATGACGTCGAGGAAGCGGTCGCGATCGCGAACGACACGAAATATGGTCTGGCCGCGCAGCTCTATACCAACAATCTGCACATCGCCCATAAGGTCTCCCGCGCCATCCGCGCCGGAACGGTCTCGGTCAACTGCTTCTCGGAAGGCGATCAGGCCGTGCCATTCGGCGGTTACAAGCAGTCGGGCTTTGGCGGGCGCGAAAAATCCATGCTGGCGCATGACCAGTATCTCCAGTTCAAGACGATCTGGATGCAATTGAGGTAGGCAATGACGGATATGGGGAAGAACTCAAACTACGACTATATCGTCGTCGGCGCGGGGTCGGCCGGCTGCGTGGTCGCCAACCGCCTGACCGAGGACGGCACGCGCAGCGTGCTGCTGCTCGAGGCGGGACCACGCGACGGCTCGATCATCATGCGGATGCCGGCGGCACTGGGCCTGCCACTCGAAAGCACGAAGTACAACTGGGCCTACAAGAGCGAGCCCGAGCCCGGACTGAATGGGCGAATAAGCGACCAGCATCGCGGCCGGGTGCTGGGCGGCTCGTCATCTATCAACGGCATGGTTTTCGTGCGGGGCAACCCGCTCGATTACGAAGGTTGGGCGGCGAGGGGATTGCCGAAGTGGTCCTATGCGCATGTCCTGCCTTACTTCAAGAAGATGGAAACCTTCGAGAAGGGCGGTAACGAATACCGTGGTGCGACTGGCCCGCTGCATGTGCACCAATGCCGTGCCGAAAACCCGCTCTACGAGGCCTTTCTTGCTGCAGGGCAGGATTTCGGCCTGCCGCTCAGCACCGACCAAAACGGCTTCCAGCAGGAGGGCGTCAACCGCGCCCAAGCCTCGGTTCGCAACGGCGTCCGCGAGAGCACGGCAGTTGCCTATCTGCGTCCGGCCGAGGGGCGGCGCAATCTCGCCATCGTGACCGGTGCGACCGTGACGCGGCTGATCATGGATGGCAGCACAATACAGGGTGTCGAATACGAGATTGGCGGTGTCGTGAAAAAGGCGATGGCCGGAAAGGAAGTTGTGCTGAGCGCCGGTGCGTTCGATACTCCCAAGATACTGATGCTCTCCGGCATCGGCGATACCGATACGCTCAAGGCGCATGACATCGCGTGCAGGGTCCATCTACCCGGTGTTGGCCGGGATCTCCAGGACCATGTCGCCGTGGCTATCCAGTATACGACAACCAAGTCGGTGTCGCCGACAAAACAGCTCTCGAAATTGGGGCGGCCTTTCGTCGGGTTGCGCTGGCTGTTGACCAAGGCCGGGCTCGGCGCGAGCAACTATTTCGAAGTCGGAGCATTTTTCCGTGGCAATGACACGGTGTCCTATCCGAACATTGAGCACGAATTCCTCCCGATGATCGGCGAATTCTATCGTGGCGAGGCGAGGGTGCTCGACGGCTTTCAGTATTTCACCAGTGTCATGCGTCCCAAGAGCCGCGGTCGCGTCTCGCTCCGCTCTGCCGATCCGAAGGCCGCCCCGAAAATCGAGATCGGCTTCTTGACCGAGGATGCCGATCTCAACGAGATGATCGAGGGTGTGAAAAAGACACGCGAGATCATCCGCCAGAAGTCGTGGGATCCGCTTCGCGGACGGGAGGTCACGCCCAGCGCTGACATTTCTTCCGACAAGGATCTTGCTGCCTGGATTCGTCAGAATGCCGGAACCGCTTACCACCCCGTCGCGACCTGCCGGATGGGCAACGACGAGATGGCTGTGACCGATCAAGACGGCTGCGTACACGGCGTGAGCGGGTTGCGCATCGCCGATGCGTCACTGATGCCGGCGCTGACGACGGGCAATACCAATGCGCCAACGATCATGATCGGCGAGAAGATCGCCGACGCCATTCTCGGCCGGCAACTGCCGCCGCAGAACTCCTCCTTTTATACCGGCCGGCATTGAAGCCGGCCGCCGTGTGAGTTCCACGAGCTCGCGATAAAGGGGACTGACGATTTCAAGGGCGTCCAGTCGCATGAAATCCTGCGCGATGACTTTAGCATGTTTTCCTTTTTGCGGCTCGGGCCGGAATCGAATGGTCTCCATACGCTTGTTGTATTGCGGTGATATACTCAATCCATCCGGTCATTCGCGCGTTATCGTCCGGAACGCCTCCGCCAACCTCCTGACAGCCACCTCGATCTCGGCCGGCGTGTAGGCGGCAAAGCCCATCAGGAAGCCGGCTTGCGGATCGTTGGCAGCATGGAGCGCCGACAGGCCGAGGATGTCGATCCCCACTCGTCGCGCGGCATCGATGGCCGCGCGCTCGGATAGATCGGCGGTCAGGACGCACGGCATCTGCAGGCCGCCGGCCGGAATGCGCGGCTCGATGAAATCCGCCAGGTGTCTGCCCACTTGGCCGGCCAGCACGTCGAGGCGTTCGGCATAGATGCCGCGCATGCTGCGGACGTGCGCGCCGAAATGCCCGCCTTCCATGAAGCGGGCAAGCGTCAATTGCGCCATGGGCGCCGTATGTCCATCCAGCAATGTGCGTGCGACGGTCATCGGCTTCACAAGCTGCGGCGGCAGCACGACATAACCGATCCGCAGACCCGGAAACAGCGACTTGGTGAAGGTGCCGATATAGATCGTCCGGTCGTGCGGATCGAGACCCTGCACGCAGGCCGTCGGCTTGCCGGCATAATGGAATTCGCTGTCGTAATCGTCCTCCATGATCCAGGCCTGATGCCGGGCCGCCCATTCGATCAGGGCAAGACGGCGCTCGAGCGCCAGCGTCGTGCCGGTGGGGAACTGGTGGGAAGGCGTCAGGTAGACCGCCCTTGCCGGCGGCGCGGCCATGATCTGCTCGACTATGAGAGGTCGCCGCCAGGCATCAGTGTCGGTCCGGAAAGAAGTTGCGTAATCTGAGTCGGTTATGATTCCCTGGCTTTGAGATGATTCTTTTCGGGCAA
>NZ_SHMI01000055.1:0-14008 GCF_004284735.1 Shinella sp. JR1-6
TACCAAGGCGCTTGAGAGAACTCTGCTGAAGGAACTCGGCAAATTGCACGCGTAACTTCGGAAGAAGCGTGACCCCATGGCACGCAAGTGTTGTGGGGTGGCACAGACCAGGGGGTAGCTGTCAATCGGCATCGAAACGGGACCCCCTATCGGCTCCCAAAAGGGACCCCTGCCTCTGGTTGCATCGGGTCAGCGCGCGTAGGCCCGGAGCTCTCCATTTAGCGCAGGGGCCTGCGGGCGCGGGTTGTTTGTCTTTTCGGCTTTAGCTTTGAGAGCGGTTTTTGAAGCGCCAGGATTCGTTCCCGGTTTCCACGATCTCGCAATGGTGGGTTAGTCTGTCGAGCAGAGCGGCGGTCATTTTGGCGTCGCCGAATACGGCGGGCCACTCGCCGAACGCCAGGTTTGTCGTGACGATGATCGAGGTCCGCTCGTAGAGCCTGCTGATCAGATGGAAGAGGAGCTGGCCGCCGGCCTGAGCGAATGGGAGGTAGCCGAGTTCGTCCATGATGACGAAGTCGAGCCTGGTGATGAAGTCGGCCAGCCGCCCCTGCTTTCCGCTACGTGCCTCCGTCTCAAGCCGATTGACGAGGTCGACGACGTTGAAGAAGCGACCGCGTGCTCCGTTGCGGATCAGAGCACGAGCAAGGGCGATGGACAAGTGGGACTTCCCCGTGCCGGTTCCGCCGACCAGAACGATATTGTGCTGCTCGGCGAGGAAGGCTCCTGTCGCAAGCTGGCGCACGAGCCCTTCGTTGACCGGCGTGTCGGTGAAGTCGAAGTCGTCGATGTCCTTGGCCAGCGGCAGCTTGGCGACGGTGATCTGGTATTTGATGGAGCGTGCTTGCTTCTCGGCGATCTCCGACTGTAGCAGGTCACCCACGATGCGCGGCGGTTCGTGCTGCCGCTTGATGCCGGAGGCCATGATCTCGTCATAAGCGCTGCGCATGCCGAACAGCTTCAGCGTGCCCATCATGTCGAGGATTTGGGATCGTTCCATATCAGCTTGCCCTCCTGAGGCTGTCGTAACGCGCGCAATCGGCCAGAGGCTCGTGGGTCAGGCGAAGCGCATCGGGAATGGAAAGGATGGCGGCCGGCTGCGGATCACGCTTGCGGGCCAGGATGTTGATGATGACGGCAGCCGAGAACACGCCCTGATCGAGCGCCTCCTGGCAGGCCGCTTCGACGGCGGGGAGCCCGTCCAGGCCCACACATTCGAGGATCGACACCATCTGCCGGTCGCCGTCATGCATGGACTTCAGCCGGCGGCGCACCTTCTCCATGGCGGCGGGCAAAACCCAGTCGTGGAATGGCGCACCGTTGCGCAGTGCTCCCGGCTTGCGGGTCAGGACCGGCACGTAATGCCAGGGATTATAGATCGTCTCGCCACGGCCGAAGCAGCGATCGTGTTGGCCGATCTCCACGCCATCCTGCCGGATGACGATGCGATCTGCATAGGCATGTATCTCGGCCGGGCGGCCGACTGCCGTGGATAGCACCGAGTATTTGTTGTTGTCGAAACGCACGAGGCAGGTCTTGCCGATCGAGGCCTGCACCGCGTGGAAGCCGTCGAACTTGCCGGGATAGCCGACCAGGTGCGGCCGTTCCCCATCGAACACCTCCCAGATCGTGCGCTCCGTTTGATCGACATGCTTATGGGCGCGGGCATAGCTGATGCACTTGTCCAGCAACCAGCCATTCAGTTCATCGTAGGACTTGAAGCGCAGCCGTGGCGTGAAGAAGCGTTCCCGCACCAGGTTGACCTGGTTCTCGACCTGGCCCTTCTCCCACCCCGACGCCGGCGTGCAGGCCACCGGCTCGATCAGGTAATGGCTACACATCTGCAGGAAGCGGCGATTGTATTGTCGTTCCCTGCCGACGAAGACCGTCTCCACCGCCGTCTTCATGTTATCGTAGATGCCGCGCGTGCAGGCCCCGCCGAAGAACGCAAATGCCCGGTCATGGGCATCGAAGACCATCTCCTGCGTCTCGCGCGGATAGGCTCTCACATACATCATCCGGCTGTGGCAGAGCCGGACATGCGCCACCTTTACCGTCGTCGTCACGCCGTTCAGCACGACGATCTCGTGGCTCCAGTCAAACTGGTAAGCCTCGCCCGGCGCATAATAGAGCGGCACGTAGGCTTCCGCCGTAACCGAGCCGCGTTCCTTCGCCCAGGTTCGGGCGTAACGCCGGACGGTGTCGTAACCGCCCTCGTAGCCGAGGTCGCGCAAGTCCTCGAACAGCCGGATCAGTGTCAGCCGTTCGCGAGAGGATTTGGCCGCATTGGCGAGCAGCATTCCATCGAGCTGATCGCGCCAGGGGCCGAGCTTCGGCTGAGGTTGACGGGTCCGCTCGTACTTGAACTCCGTCTCATCGCTGCGCAGAACCTTCCGCACCACTTTCCGCGATACACCCAACTCCCGGCAGATCGCCTTGATCGTCTTGCCCTGCACACGGGAAAGCCGACGTATCTTCAGAATTGTCTCCACAACAAGCATCCAAATAAAAAGCCTCCAATGAAACCGGAGGCTGTTGTAACCCCATCGCAGATGGGGGTCCCGTTTGGACGCCGATCACCCCATTTGCGGGGTCCTTATTCCATGCCGAAACACAGATGCCGGCCTCGACACGTTCGCTCTCGACATTCCGCCGAATTTTCAGCGCGATCTCCTCGCCGGCCGCGCGCCGACCCTCCAGCTCAACATAGATGCGACACGCATGTCGCAAGCCTTCACCGGCGGGGGATATGTGCAGTCGATCGTCTCTGGCGAGGTCGGCGAATTCCTAGCCGGCCATCGTGCGCAAACCGTCCTGCCGGTCGCCCTTGATCTGCGCGCCCGGTTCAACCCCGAGCTCAACAAGGGATGGTTCGGCGCGATCAGCGACGTCATCACCTCGATCACCATGCTGTCGATCGTGCTGACTGGTGCTGCGCTCATCCGCGAGCGAGAGCACGGCACCATCGAGCACCTCCTGGTCATGCCGGTGACCGCGTTCGAGATCATGATGAGCAAGGTCCTGGCGATGAGCCTTGTGGTTCTGACGGCCGCCACTTTTTCCCTTGTGTTTGTGGTTGAAGGTTTGCTTGCCGTGCCGGTCAACGGCTCGATAATCCTATTCCTGGCCGGCGCCGCGCTCGACATCTTCGCCATGACCTGCCTCGGCATCTTCCTTGCCACCATAGCCGGCTCAATGCCGCAATTCGGACTATTGCTGATGATGGTGCTGATGCCGTTGCAACTGCTATCTGGCGGCGTCACCCCTCGCGAAAGCATGCCGGAGGTCATCCAGTTCATCATGCTTGCTGCACCCAACACGCATTTTGTCATGTTAGCGCAGTCCGTTCTCTTTCGGGGGGCAGGACTCGATGTGGTTTGGCCGCAGCTCCTGGCGATGCTCATCATCGGAGTGGCGCTGTTCGTCTTCTCGCTTAGCCAGTTCCGGCGCTATCTTCGAGAGTGAGTTCTTCCTGAACCGCGGCGTCTCTCGGTTCATGGGGTGGCGACGTCATTGCCTATGGAGGGCCATCGCGCGCGACTAACGCCAACTACCTGCCGTGCCGTCGTCATCAATGGCGGTTTTGCCAGGTGGCGAAGGCGAAAGCCGCTCATCGCGATCGATGGTCACTGCGCTTCAGGATTATTTCGCGATTCCCGCCGCGCCGGAAGATACACTGTACTGATCCACCCTTTTGATCATGATCAATGTCAGTGGCGCCCGACGACATGTAAATTCGATCTTCTAGCATCAAAGTTCGAGCGGCCACCATGGCGAGATATTCCTCCAAGCATCTGGAGCAGCGCGAAGCGAAGTATAGGCAAATCCTCGTCCACCAACAGCAGCAGCTGCAAACGCGTCTGGCAAAGATTGAGGATGATTTTTAACAGCCTCGGAACCGAGACGACGATGATCGTGCCGTAGAACGCAACAACGACGAGGTGCTAGAGGAGCTGGCAAAGACCGGGCAAAAGGAGCTTTTGCCATAGAAGCCGCCCTTGATCGGATGAAAGAGGGCGCCTTCGGTTTATGCGTCAAGTGCGGCCGCGCGATAAGTGATGAACGGATTGATGTCGTCCCGCACACGCCGTTTTGTCAGGCTTGCGCGCGTTCGCTCCAACTTCGCTAGAGCATTCATCGCCTCGTCATTGGCAATTCCGGTGTGTGGGTGCCGAACCTCTGTTGGTTAGGCTGAAAGTAGATCTAGGATAGAATCCCCTGTTGACGGCTCGATCCATCGAGGTACGAATCGGAATTCGGTCGGGACCGATGAAAAATTGCGGGTGATGACAGCCAGGTCAATGGTTATCCACCGGAGCGGACAACATTCGAGATAGCTTCCAGCACTTCCAGCATTCGCGGCAGATAATTCGTGACCGTACTGGTGCGGCTCGAAGGTGCAGAGGGCGCCGGATCACGGTTGTAGAAGCATGAGTGAGTGGCGTGTCTTTCGCGCCCCAAACCATGCTGAATGATTTCAAGAGGCGGATGAGGTGGGATCACTGCATGAATGACCCTTATGAGACACTCGGTGTAGCTCGTACTGCGACCGACAAGGAAATCAGGGACGCGTTTAAGAAACTAGCACGCAAGTTTCACCCTGATCTGCATCCGGACGACAAGACGGCTGAGGATAGATTCAAGGCGATCTCGGCGGCAAACGACCTGCTCAAGGACAAGGACAAGCGTCGGCGGTTCGATGCAGGCGAGATAGATGCCAGTGGTGCGGAAAAAGCCCAGCAGCGCTACTACCGCGATTTCGCCGATGGATCACACCGCGGCTCCCACGCAGCGCAGGATGGCTTTGCCAGCAATGATGATCTGGAGGATTTCCTGGCGCGCGCTTTTGGCGGGGGCGCGCAGCGGGCACAGGGCACATTCCGGGCGCGAGGACAGGATGTGAGTTATGTACTGCCAGTTAGCTTCATGAACGCGGTCAATGGCGCCGTTCGCACCATCACATTGCCCGAAGGAAAGACGCTGAGTGTGTCGATCCCGGAGGGCGCAGCCGACCGGCAGATGTTACGGCTGAAAGGCCAAGGCATGCCCGGCTTTGGCGGCGGGCCGGCAGGTGACGCCTTTGTTGAATTGCATATCGAACCGCACCCGTTCTTCCATCGCAAGGATGACAATATCCATGTAGACGTACCCGTCACGCTAAAAGAAGCGACACTTGGCGCACGAATCACCGTGCCGACGATCAATGGCCCGGTCTCGATGAAGATTCCGAAAGGCGCAAACACCGGTCAGACGCTGCGACTGCGTGACAAGGGAGTTCTCGACCGCAAATCCGGCAATCGCGGACATCAGCTCATCACCCTGAAAGTCGTACTGCCTGCTGGCGAGGAGCCCGAGTTGGCAAAATTTCTGGAGAGTTGGCAGCCGAAGAACGTGGATGAGCCCCGCAAGGAGATGCTGAAATGATGCGCGTTGATGAAATTGTCGAGCAGATAAGTGATCTTCAGCGAAACGATCTCGACGCGTGGATCCGGGAGGCATTGATCTCGCCCCAGGAAGATGGCGGAGATTTGGTGTTTTCGGAGATGGAATACGCACGTATCCGGCTGATCTGCACCCTGCATTATGATTTGGAGGTCAACGCAGATTCTCTCCCGATCGTAGTCTCCTTGGTCGATCAGCTCCACCAGGCGCGCCAACGCCTGTTGAAACTGACAGCTGCTGTGGTCACACAGGATAAGTCGGTGCAGGCGGCAATTCTTGAGGCATTTGAGCTAAGCAATACTGATGAACAGAGTTAGTTGCCGTGGCTGCTTAATCGAGGCTCCCCCTCACAGTTCCATAAAATAGGCGTTATGCCACGCGTGCGATGTCGCTTGGATGATTTCGTGCTCGTAGCCACGCTGACAAGCGATCCCTTAAACAACGACTTGGGAGGAAATCTTCCGGCGCCCGTGCAGCACGCGGATGATTTCGACTGCGCTGCCAGTGAGCCGGTAAAGAGTTAGATACTCGCCTGAGACCAGATGCCGAATACCCGGGGCAATGTCGTCGCGCGCCATTCCCGAGTACGGATGTCGTGCGAGATGCTGCCAGCGCGCCTCAATTGCATCGAGAACTCGATCAGCTGCGACTATGTTTTCAACGGCAATGTAGGACCATATTTCGATCAGGTCCTCATCGGCACGATCCGTGCGGACAATAGAAAGCACATTTAGCTTTCGCGTTGTGAAGATTCAAAGCGACGGCGCGCGGCAGCTTTCACCTCTGCCATCGTAGACCGCGAACTCGGACCGCTGTCGATGCCTTCATGAACAAGCGCTCGCAGATCCTCGACTGTATAACCAAGCAAATCCCGTCTTTCCTTCCACTCACGCACGGCGTCGCGGATGGCTTCGCTAGTCGACGCATATTCGCCAGCATCGACCGCGCTTCGCACAAATCCCGCCATCTCAGGCGTCAATGCAATGGTAATCTTTTCAACCGTCGTCATCGTAAAAGCCTTTTTCTCTTCACGTCCATGGTATGCGATTAGCGTACCGGAGGCAAGATGCCGATATGTCCAGCTCGGGCAACTACTTGATTCTCTTCCGCGTCGGCTTGCCGGCCGAGGTGGCCCGCGGTTCGAATCTCATCAAGGCGCTAAATTTGGAGTTGTGATATTCCAATAGTCCTGCGGCTTTAGCCGCTACCAACCTTCCCGACAGCAACTGACTGATTGAACTAGCAGCCTTGCCGTGCGGAGAGAACCGTGACCCAGAAGCAGAGCCCCGCGCGGTGCCGGGCTCTGCCTACAACGCTTTTATGGGCTCGCGTGTCCCAGGTCTTTCGCGATGCGAAGGAATTCCTGAAACTGCTCCTCCGGCACAAAGGACCCGCCGGTCGTCCAAACGACATGTGTTGCTCGGGCGAGGTGCTCATCAACCCGCCGCCGCCTACAGAACTCTTTACCCTGAGCATGCCGGACAATGAAATCCGGACCGGCGAAGCCTGCAGCGGCGGACGGTTCGAGGCGTAGGTTCTGGCTCTCGTGCGCTTTCAAAAGCCACTTGAACAGTGAGGCGTCGTCGACGGTGAACACGCCTGCCAACATCTCCCGCATGACGGCGGCGACGAAGGCAGACATGCGGGCGACTGCCATGCCATCCGCCTCCGTCCGGTTTGTGAGGCCGACATCATACACGGAGACAAGCTCCTCGGAGCCGCTCAGGAGATGAACGAGGGCACAAGGCGATTGAACCGGCTCCACGAAGAAGCAATGCACATTGTCTCCGAAGACCGTCTTGGCGCCGTATGCTACGCCGCCCGGCGCGCCGCCGATTCCGCACGGCAGGTAGAGAAACAGGGGATGCTCAGCATCGACCTTGACGCCATTGGCCTGTAGCTGCTCGGCAAGCTCTAGCGCCGCGACGCTGTAGCCGAGGAAAAGGTGCCTGGATTGCTCATCGTCGACGAAATAGATCGTCGGATCGCGCTCCGCGACGATACGGGCATTTTCGACGGCTGTCGTATAGTCGGCCGAGTGCTTGATAACCTCTACCCCGAGCCGTTGCAGCCGCTCCACCTTCCAGGGCTTGGCGTCGGAGGACATGTGAACCGTCGCGCTAAAACCGAGGGCGCGAGCAGCAACCCCGACACTGAGTCCGAGATTGCCGGTGCTGCCGACAGCGATGGTGTGGCGCGAGAAGAACGCTCTCGCGTCGGCTTCGGCGAGGCGGCGGATGTCCTCTCCGTCCTGCAGGAGACCTTCCCGTATCGCGAGTTGTTCGGCGAGGAGGAAGACCTCGTAGACGCCGCCGCGTGCCTTGATCGAGCCGGCAACGGGAAGGGCGTTGTCTGCCTTCACAAAGATGGTGCCGAAATCAGCGCTGTCATAGCCGAGTGCGTCACGCATCTCGTCCAGCAGGACAAGATCGGAGCGGATTTCGCCCTTTGCAGGTTTCAGTTCAGGAAAACAGGCCTCGAGTAGGGAAGCCAGCCTCCGCCAGTTAGCATGTGCCTCGTCTATATCCGACGGCCGTACGGGAAGCGAGGCGTCCCCAATCGCATTGTCCTTATAGTTCGGGTTGATCCAGAGCGTCGGGCGGGCTGCAAGCAAATCGGCTCGGGATGGATTGTCGGGTAGTTGGATAGCCATGTTGTGATCCTGTCTGGGGAGGGGAGGCTGTGCATATCCCGGTTGATTGGGTCAGGCGTATCGCGCGACTGCAAGGTCCCTGGCGTCGATCTCGGGCGCCTTGCCGGAGACGAGGTCGGCGACGACGCGGGCGGAGCCCGAGCTCATGGTCCAGCCGAGCGTGCCGTGGCCAGTGTTGAGGAAGAGGCCGGTGACCTTGGTCGGGCCGATGACTGGCGTGCCATCCGGCGTCATCGGTCGAAGGCCCGACCAGAAGCTTGCCTTCGACACATCACCACCCGGGAAGAGGTCGGTGACGGAGTGCTGCAGGGTCAGGCGGCGGCGCTCGCCGAGATCGTTGGTGTAGCCGGAGATTTCCGCCATGCCGCCGACGCGGATGCGGTCGCCGAGGCGCGTGATGGCGATCTTGTATGTCTCGTCCATCACGGTGGATTCCGGTGCGCGCGAGGCGTCGGTGATTGGGATGGTCAGCGAATAGCCTTTGACCGGATAGACCGGCAGGCGAATGCCGTGCGGGCGTACCAGGAGCGGCGAGAAGCTGCCGAGCGCGACGACAACGGCATCGGCATCGAGCGTGCCATGGGCGGTGACGACGCCGCGGATGCGGCCGCCTTCCACATCCAGGCCGCGGATGATGCTACCGAATCTAAAGGTGACGCCGAGCGCCGCGGCCTTTGTGGCCAGCACATTGGAGAATTTGAAGCAGTCGCCCGTCTCGTCCTTCGGCGTCAGGAGGCCGCCGCCAATCTTCTCGCGCACGTGCTTCAGTGCGGGTTCGACGCGGATGCAGCCCTCGGGATCGAGCACTTCGTAGGGAATGCCGTCGGCGGCGAGCGCCTTGACGTCCTTGGCGGAGGCATCGAGCTGAGCCTCGGTGCGGAAAAGTTGCAGCGTCCCCTGCATGCGCTCGTCATAGGCAATACCCGTCTCTTCGCGCAGCGCCGCCAGCGAAATGCGGCTGTAATCGGCAAGGCGCAGCATGCGGCTTTTGTTGAGCGCATAGCGGGCGGAGGTGCAGTTGCGCAGCATCTGCGTCATCCAGGACAGCATCGCCATGTCGACCTTGGGCCGCAGGATCAGCGGCGCGTGCTGCATGAACAGCCATTTCATCGCCTTCACGGGAATGCCAGGCGCGGCCCAGGGCGAGCAATAGCCGAAGGAGACCTCGCCGGCATTGGCGAAGCTCGTTTCCAGCGCCGGGCCGGGCTGGCGATCGACGACCGTGACCTCATGCCCCGCTTTGGCAAGCTGGTAGGCGGAGGTGACGCCGATGATGCCGGCGCCGAGAACGATAACTTTCATGGTTTACCCGAGATTCTGCCGAGACCCGACACGAGTGTTCAACCCATCCGTTCGGATACGAAAGAGCCGGGAGAGGGCGGAAAGACGATGGTCTTGTTGCCATTGATGAACACGCGGCCATGGATATGGGCGTGAATGGCACGGGCGAGCACCTGGCTTTCGACATCGCGGCCTAGGCTGACGTAGTCGTCCGCCGACTGCGCATGTGTCACGCGCACGATGTCCTGTTCGATGATCGGGCCTTCGTCGAGGTCGGCGGTCACATAGTGCGAGGTCGCGCCGATCAGCTTCACGCCGCGCTCGAAAGCCTGCTTATAGGGGTGCGCACCCTTGAAGGACGGCAGGAAAGAGTGGTGGATGTTGATGATGCGGCCGGACATCTTCCTGCACATCTCGTCGGAGAGAACCTGCATGTAGCGGGCGAGCACGATGAGTTCTGCGCCTGTCTCCTCGACGATGCGCATCTGCTCGGCTTCGGCTTCCGGCTTATTCTCCTTCGTCACCTTGATGTGGTGGAAGGGGATGTCGTGATTCACCACGACCTTCTGGTAGTCGAAATGATTGGAGACGACGCCGACGATGTCGATCGGCAGCGCGCCGATCTTCCAGCGGTAGAGCAGGTCGTTGAGGCAATGGCCGAAGCGCGAGACCATGAGGATCACCTTGCGTTTGGCCGTCTCGTCGAAGAATTCCTCCTCCGCCTCGTAAGTCGCCGCGATCTCGGCGAAGCCCTCGCGCAGGTGCTCCAGCGTGCGGCCTTCCTCGGACTGGAAGCTGACGCGCATGAAATAGCGGCCGGTGCTCTTGTCGTCGAACTGGGCGCTGTCGGAAATGTTGCAGCCATTGGTGGACAGGTAGGTCGCGATTGCGGCGGTCACGCCCCGGATGGAGGGGCAGGCGACGCGCAGGGCGTAACGATTGGGAAGAGCGGACATTGGCGATCCCTTCGGGTCGGTCAGTCGATATGGACGGAGTGCTGGCGGCGGAAGGCCGTGAGCGTATTGGCGAGGAGGCAGGCGATGGTCATGGGGCCGACGCCGCCCGGAACCGGCGTGATGGCACCAGCGTGGCGGGCCTCCTCGAAGGCGACGTCGCCGACGATGCGCGACTTGCCGTCGATCTCCACGCGGTTGATGCCGACGTCGAGGACCACCGCCCCAGGCTTGATCCAGTCACCGCGCACGAGACCGGGCCGACCGACCGCGACGACGAGGATATCGGCAGTGCGGCAAAGCTCCGGCGTGTTCCTCGTGCGCGAATGGGCGACGGTCACCGTGCAGTTTTCCGAAAGCAGCAGTTGCGCCATCGGCTTGCCGACAATGTTGGATTTGCCGATCACCACGGCATGGAGGCCGGAGAGGTTTTCGCCGAGCCGGTCCTTCAGCAGCATGAGGCAGCCGAGCGGCGTGCAGGGCACCAATGCCGGCTGGCTGGTCGAAAGGCGCCCGGCATTGGAGATATGGAAGCCGTCGACATCTTTGTCGGGATTGATGCCTTGGATGACGGCGTTGGCATCGAGATGGACGGGCAGCGGCAGTTGCACGAGAATGCCGTGCACGGCGGGATCGACATTCAGCCGGTCGATCAGCGCCATCAGCTCGTCCTGCGTCGTGTCGGCCGCAAGCTCGTGCTTGAAGGAATTCATGCCGGCGGCGACCGTCTGGCGGTGCTTCGAGCCCACATAGACGGCACTGGCGGGATCTGCGCCGACAAGGACGACGGCAAGGCCCGGCACGGTGCCGGTCGCCTCTTTCAGCCGGGCAACGTCCTTGGCGACGTTTTCGAGCAAGCCGGCCGCGAACTTCTTGCCGTCGATGATCGCGCCGTCCGTGATTCTATCCATTCCCATGATATTCCCCTTTTGCGTCACTCGATGCCCGCTTAGGGGCCTGGAAGGCGCACTATGCAGGAGGGTGCGCCTTCGCTTCGTGGGAAGTCTTCGCCTAGTGCGCGTAGACCGGGAAGGTCGCCGTCAGCTTGGCCACCGTCGCCTTCGCGCCTTCGACGACATCATCCGCCTTGCCGGCCGCTTCCGCCTCTATGAGGTCGGCGATGGCGTTGCCCAGCGCCTTGAATTCGGCTTCCTTCAGGCCGCGCGTCGTCGCCGCCGACGTGCCGAGACGCATGCCGACCCATTCGGCGGGACGCGGGCTGTCGCCCGGGATCGGGTTCTTGTTCGAGGTGATGTTGGCGCGGGCGAGCACGTCTTCGACCTGCTTGCCGTTAAGGCCCTTGCTGGAGAGATCGAGCAGGACGATATGCGTGTCCGTGCCGCCCGAAACGATGCGCACGCCGCGGTCCGCCAGCGTTTCGGCCAGCACCCTGGCATTCGCCTTCACCTGATGCGCATAGGTCTTGAAATCGTCGCGCAGCGCCTCGCCGAGGCAGATCGCCTTGGCTGCAAGCACGTTGCTGTGCAGCGAGCCCTGCACGCCGGGGAAGACGGCGGCCTGCAGCTTCTTGAACCATTCCTCGTTGTTGGTGAGGATGAGGCCGCCGCGCGGGCCGCGAAGCGTCTTCGTGGTCGTGCAGGTGACGATATCCGCATGCGGGAAGGGGGAGGGATGGGCCCCGCCGGCGACCAGCCCGGCGATATGCGCCATGTCGACCATGAAATAGGCGCCGACCTTCTTTGCGATCTTCGCCATGCGCTCGAAGTCGAGTTCACGCGGATAGGCCGAGCCGCCGGTGATCAGGAGCTTCGGGCGAACCTCTTCCGCGATGCGCTCCATCTCGTCGTAGTCGATGACTTCGTTCTGCGAGTTGACATTGTAGTTGTGCGCCTCGAACCAGCGGCCCGAAAGGTTGCCCTTCATGCCGTGAGACAGGTGGCCGCCGGCGGCGAGGTCGAGCGACAGGACCTTTTCGCCCGGCTTCATCAGCAGGAAGAAGACGGCAAGGTTTGCCTGCGTGCCGGAATGCGGCTGGACGTTGGCATAGGCACAGCCGAAGAGTTCCTTGGCGCGGTCGATGGCCGCCTGCTCGACGACATCAACGAACTGGCCGCCGCCATGGAAACGGTTGCCAGGATAGCCTTCGAGCGTCTTGTTGGTCATCTCGTGGCCGAGTGCGTCGAGAACGGCGCGGCTGACGATGTTTTCCGAGGCGATCAGCTCGATCTGGTTCTGCTGGCGGGCGCGTTCGTTCTCGAGCGCCTGAGCGACGATCGGGTCGAATTCGTGCACCGGCGAATTGAAGTGGGCGTTTGTCTGTTCGGTCATGACCTGTCTCCGCGGAAGGGTATGAGGGCTTGGAGAAAGGCTAGCGACGGCTTCGATCCAGAAAAAGTTAATAATATTTGCATGTACGTTCTGATTTGCTAATCATTTGTTGTCAGCTTGAGGAGGAGATTATGGATCTTGCCCGCCTGCGCGCCCTGCGCGAACTTTCGATCCGCAAGACCATGGCGGCAGTCGCCGAGGCGCTCTACGTCTCGCCGTCGGCGGTTTCGCAACAAATCGCTTTGCTCGAACAGGAGGTGGGCATCGCGCTTATTGAGCGTCGTGGCCGGGGTGTTGAGCTTACGCCGGCCGGCAAACAGCTCGTGGAGCGTGCAGAGCGCATTCTTATCGAGCTGGAATCGGCGCGCGCCGACATTGCGGAACTGAAGAAGGTGATTGCCGGTGAGCTACGTGTGGCGGCGTTCCCATCGGTCGCATCGGCCGTGGTGGCTGGCGCTATTCATGAACTCCACCGTGCACATCCACACCTCACGGTGCAGTTCGATGAACTGGAACCCGCAGAAAGCCTGGCGGCGCTTCGCAGCTGGCAAACGGATATTGCGATCATCGACGATCTGAACGTTCCTGCGGGCGCCATCGACCCCAATATCGAGACAATCCCTCTGATGGAGGATGTCTTCAACGTGATGGTCTCGCAGACCCACGCCCTGGCAGAGCAGCCGACCGTTATGTTGCACCAACTGCGCGACGAGCGTTGGGCGCTCGATACGGCCTCTTCCGCCTATAACCGCATGATTACCGATGCGTGTCAGGAGGCTGGTTTTACGCCGAACATCGTTGCACGGTGCAAGGGGTTCGAGGTGACGATCGCACTTATACGCGACGGTTATGCAATATCGATCTTGCCCGGCCTGCGGGCGAGCTATGACCTGGAAGATGTCTGGGTCTGCAAACTCGAGCCGGAGATTCGCCGCAAGATCTCGCTGGCTTTCCGCAAAGGGGAGAAGCGCAGCCCTGCAGTGCAAGCGTTCATCAAAGAGGTAAACGGCAGGATCGGCACACATTATCGCCTGCCGATGGCAAATGCCGGGCTGCAGAGCGCGGCAGATATCCCTGGAGTCTGATAGTCGTGATAACGAAACAGTTTTGCTAAAGAGTTACTACAGGAAAATTAAGTAGACCTGAACATAGCGCATTCCTATCGTCCCCCTGTCGATTGATAAGGGTTCGCAACAAGTACCGATGCGAACTTAGGCCAATGGCGGGAACATCAGCTACAGAACGGCAAGAGCCGCTGTTGCCCTATCGCCCAAATCAGCTCTCGGCATGAGAACCGGGCTCTGCATCCGCTTGCAGGGGTCGGAACAAGATCTGTTCAAAATCCTGCGCTAAGGTCGAACGAACGGTGAACGTCACGCCGCTCGGAGGATTC
>NZ_SHMI01000056.1:0-13540 GCF_004284735.1 Shinella sp. JR1-6
ACTTGCCTGCGGTGTCGCGCAGCCAGCAAAAGCCTGCCTCTCGTCGCCAAAACGTCCGGTGCTATGCATTAAGGCGGCTAAGCGGCTAGGTGTCTTACTTGGGGCGGATCGATGACGTTGGGAGATTACTCTTGAAATTCCCCCAGCTTCAGGCAAGTTCCGCGTGGAAGACGGCGTGCCGTCGGTCACAATTTGGATTCGGCAACCAACGATGCATGAAGCACCTTGGAGGTTACCTATGGTCTATGAATGGGACCCTGCCCGCGCAAACCGCGCGGAGAAGATAAGATTGATGACGCGGCTGGCGCTGACGCTTCTCGCGCTCGTGGTACCCGCCGCCTTCGTCCTCGCGACGATTACGACTTAAGTTGAGGGGAACAGGTCGAGATAGATGGCCCAGGCAATAGCGTGGACGAGGATAGGACCCACGAGGTCCAACAGGTTCTTCCAGCGAATCCACATGAGATACCAAGCGCGCGGCGAACCGGCCGGCAGGTCGAGCCCCGTCTCGCAGTCCCGCTTCTCCCGGCCGATATAGTAAGCCAGAGCAAGCCCGGAACCGAGGACGAAACCTTTGGATGGCGAATAGGACAGCCAGCCGAGGTCCGACATGCCGACAGAGGCCGCTGTGACGGCAATAGAAATAATGAAGGCCTCCAGCGCGTGGCCGAAGTTGCTCTTATCGACTTTGAAGGTGCCGATCATCGATTGATATCCTGATATTCGAGGGCGATCTGAAGTTTGCGCCAAGCACGATCCTCCCTTGACGTACAGGCAAATAGAAGTAGGCAGCACAAAGCCGCCACGGCTTTGCTAATTATCATGAAAGACCTATTTTTCTGGTGTTGGATCAATTGGAGGTCTAGATAGACCTGCTGACTCTTCGACATCAGTCAGCGAGAGGCCCGGTTGAGCTCCACGAGGGGAGGCTCCCGGGTCTTGATATTTCAAGGCCAATAATCGTTTTCGATGTAATCGAGGGGCCTTGGGCTCATGTCCTTCAGAGCCCTCCCCGCGAAAATGTGCGCCTGCTTATGCGCCATTGCCGCCTGTCCAAATGCGTAGACGGTTTGAGCATCCATCGCGTTGAGGGTGTTGTCAGCCGCGATCCATGCGAAATCGCTGTCACCACCGTGCCACCGATAGTCACCCGGCAACGCGCCCTGCATCATGGCGCCGAGCGCCGCCGTTCCAGCACCCATGATGTTTTCGCGATCTTCCGGACGGGACTGATAGACCACACCAGCAAAGGTGAAGCCCGCGGCGATGCGGCGATCACGCTCAGCATCCACCTGGTCTTCGGTCGGGCGCGGGATATCCACCAGCGCGTTGACGTAGCGCACCACACCCTCAACACGCTGAACGGTCGTCGAGGTGATCTGCTTGCCATCAGGAACAGGGTCCGCCGCAGCGATCATGTCGTCGCGCCAGAGGCCGACAGCCTCCAGATCGGCAGCGGACCAAAGCTGCTCGATCTCGCGCTGATAGAGCACGCCATCAATGGGTTCTCCCGCCCAGACCGGAAATGGCCCAGGCGCTTCACGATAAAGCGTCATAATGTCCCTCGAAAGAGTTGGAGCGCCGGCTAGGCGGCGATCAGGTTCGCGTGGAAGTCGGCGGCGGACATGATGTCCTGAACGCGGACTTGACCGGCGACGACACGTTTCAAATTGCCGTTAAAGTAGCCGCTCACCGTTCCGTTGCTGTTGAATGCGCCTACGATAAACGTGCGGCCACGGGCCGCATCCGGCATGTCACCGGGAGGTATGCGGCTTCCGACAAGGGCACCGTCCAGAAACAGGTCCGCCTGAGATACACTCTGATCACCCAGCAGAGTAAACGGTCCCGCGCTCGGCAATGCGCCCCCTGATGACGTGATCCCGCCACCACCAATGTTTCCGATAGGCACGCCGGCCGAATTGAGGGTGAGGTATCCTGCCTCCGTCCCGCCCGTTGTATTGTAGGCGCCACAGAGATTGCGAGTTGAGCCTGTTGAGCCACGCGTGAAGTAAGCAGACAGGAAATTTCCCGCATCACGGAAGTAGAAGTCGGTGTTCAGATAATCATTGACGCCATCAAAGGCAGCGTCGTTTGTTGTGGAATACCAGATTGGGCAGCTGTTCCCGGCCTGATATGCGTGATGACCGTCGATTTCCTTTATGGACGCGAGCGTACATTTTGTGACCGCACCAGCACCCCCCCGGCCGTAGACAACAACGTAACCCGTCGTTGCAGTCGCCTTGAAAAATCTCCGATGCAGCCCGACGGTTCCGGCCACGGTTTGCGCTGGCAGCATCTGTTGGCCGTTAGCGGTACTTCCAACGGAAATAAACAAGTTGCCCGTACCGCCAACCACATCCGAAAAATCGATGGTGACCTCATACCAGCGACCAACAATCATGGTAACTGGCGTGCTCGCGATAGGCGTAGAGCCGCCCGAAGCAGTGAATTTCAGCGTTCCAGCATCCCAAGCGATTGTTCCACCGGCAGTAAACTGGTTTGTCCAGCCGGTGATGTCGGTGTCAAAGGTGGAGTTTGCGACCAACTCGGGTTGCGCGGCCCGATATTCCGCAAGCGTCTTGCCGCCCCATTTGTGCTGGTCTAGCGCAAGGCCGACGGGATTGCCGCTGCTGACGGCAGGTAGTGCTCCATTTGCATCCTGGAACAACGTGGTCGTATCAGTGATATCGAACATGATGCCGTCAGCGCCACCAGCAAAAAGGGCAGCAAGATTTCGGAAAGCTGACTTCTTGCCGCCAGCCATCAATATGCCCGCGGCACTCAATCCCGGAAGCATCACGACACCTTCTTTCCGGCAAGGGCCAGCAACACCTTGCCATCTCCCAGCACCGTTCCGACAAGGACATTGCGGGCATTCGCCGTGGTATCCCATGCCGGGACCGCCCCCTCTGGTGTCACCCAGTAGGTCGCATTGAGGGCAAGCGTCCGGCCACCCGTCGCATCCTGCTTGATGTCGAGCACAACCGTCTGGCCCGACTTGACGTTGCTGGTCGCGCCCAGTGTGATATTGCCGGTTGCCACCCCGGATATCAGGCCGAGGAACGTCGCGAAGTCGAGCAATACCGTGCCGGTGAGGTTGCCAAGGTCGACGGCGCCGGCAGCACTCCACACATTGCCGGACGTGAGCACCTTCCCCGCCTGGGCGCCTCGAATATTCGCATCAGAGGCGGTGTCGCCGGCCAGGAAGGCGCTGTCAGCGAGATCCTCTACGCGCCCGCGAACATCCGCCGGTGAAATTTCGCCGGAAACGTTGTCGGGCAGCGCGGTCGCCGCGTCGGCCTTGAGCTGCGTGCGCGTACGTACAGCCATGTCGATCCCTCCATCAAACCTTCAGGACGCGCCAGATGCCGTTTGACGACCAGCGGATCACGAAGGGAATGCCATCGTCTGAGGACTTCGGTCCATCGAAGTTGATGAAGAACAGCGGCGCGTCATCGGGATCGCTGTCATCGTAGACCACCGCGCCATAAGCGGGCCCGATCGGGCCGCCGGTGGCGGTCACCTCGATATCGTCGGCATCGAGCATCGAGCCGCTGGTTTCGACGGTCGTAACAGTCGCATTGGCAATCGCTCTCCCGCCGGCCGTCCAGCCATTGCCCGAGACCTCGAAGGCCCCGGCATTGGTGACCTGCGTCAATTCCGTGTTGGCGGCCGTGAAGCTTGCGCTGTCGCTCAGAAGCATCACCTTGAGCGCGGCGAGATTGATGGTGCCGCCGTTGATGAGCGTCGCCGTGTGATTGTAGGGCTGGGTGGTAACTGCCATGGGATGATCCTTTCCGATCAGGAGAAACCGGCACTGAAGCCGGAGCCGAATGCGCCCATCGGCTGCGGCGGATAGAGAGCGAAAGCAAAGTCGCAGGACGGAACATCGATGGCCGCACCGGTGACGATGTCGGGCGCGAAATCCGTGAAGGTGAACTCGACGAACGGAACGTCGACTTCGGTCGGGTTGCCCAGCACCGGCAGATAGGTGACGAACTGGAACGTGGTCGCCGGCACGTCGATCGCGGCCCCGGTAACCACATCAGGCGCGAATGCCGCAAAGGTGAAGGTGCAGGCCGGAACGTCTATGGCCGAGCCTGCGATGATGTCCGGCGCGAACGCCGCAAACTGGAAGGTGACGGTCGGCACCACGACCGCATCTTCGACCACCGCCGCGGCCGCTACCCGCTCCTCAACACCGAAACCGAAATTGGAACGCCCGACCACCGCCTGGGAAAGCGCGTCCAGTTGCGTGATGGTCGCGAAGAACCGCCGCGCCTGTGCATTCGTGCGGTCACCTGGCTCCGGTATGATGAAGACCTCACGGTCGAAGCCGACATAGCGTAGGAAGTCATAGACCGATCCGAACGCTTCCGGGTCCGGCAGATAGTCGAACGCACACTGCCACTGGCGCGGGTTGATGCGCCGCCATTGCACCGATTTGCCGGAAAGCGTGCTGGAGGAGAGCGTGTTGTTCCGAAAAGTTAGCGTCGCGCCATAGGAATAATTGAACGAAGGAGACAGGCCCTCGGCCAGAAACAGCCGCGAAACCTCAATCGATCCGGCTGGATTGAGCGGATCGTCAATCTCCACCAGCCAATAGCGCGCCGTCACCGGCTGATCGAACGCCGCCGACAGAATCGGCGCCCTTTCGTCGTCTCGCCATGTATCGCCGGCCTCGCCGCCATCGAGCCAAGAGGTCTGGAACAACGGCGCGCTATAGTCGCTACCCGCGTAGGCGGAAACGCGCACGCGGCAGGTCGTCGTCGCATTCGGCAGCGCGAGAGCAAACCCGCGAACATCCACAGCCCGCCGCATATCGACACGCATCCGGGCGTCCACTACAAGCAACGTGGCCGATCGGGCTATGCTCGAATATCTGTCGTTCTGGACATTGCCGAGGGCGACATCACCGCCAGCAATCCAGTTCCCGCCACTGAGGATCGCCCGGTCGGAGGATGGACGAAAGAGAAAGACAGCTTCTGACATCGCTCACCCGCAGAGATAGATGCAGGCCAAAAGCTTGACCTGGTCGGAATAGTCGAAGGTCGCGGCCTGCGTCGCCTTCGCCACGGTGCAACGGCGCTGTATATCGTCGGCCATGCCGTGTTCATCGTTCTGGCGCTGGCCCTTGCCGCGCATCGACGATGTCGAAATGTAGTCGCCGACGGCGATATCCCCGCTACGCCCGCAGACAAGGATAAGCCCCTCGCCACACCCATTGACTGTCAGGCGCTGGTAGTGTTCCGAGAGCCAGCTGCGTACCGGCGTCGGCGGGTCCTCGGACCGGACGGGGGGCAAGGCTGCAACGTCGCCCGTCGGCAAGAACGGGCGTACGGTAGACACGACACCGTAAGCGCCGCGCTGCCGCTCCTCGGTACTGACAGTCACCTCGAGCAAGGCGTCATCGACACCTGATTTCGCGATCACGCGTCCGGTGGAGCAAACAATCTCGCCAGGGGAAACCGGATCGCCAAGTGGCAGGACCGCATCATGCGCACCGGTGAACGGGCCATAGGTCCCGCGCACGGTATAGGCCGCATAGCCGCCGTCCGCGCTCGCCCGGCCGAGAAAGATCGCGCCGCCGCCCGACCCCATGTTCTCCGCTCGAACGGCATCACGTCCAGAGCCGCCGGCGAGGTTGAGGACGTGCAAAACGGCCGGGTTGATACTGTCCCCGGAAAGGCGTGCGGCCGGGCCGTTGCCGTCGTTCTGCACGGACATTACTGACGCGGGTCCGAAATTCCCATAAAACGAAGCGACGGTGTTTCCGGAGATGACGCGCAGCTGTGCTGCAATTTGGCCGGCAGCATTGTAGATATTGAGGGCGTTCTGCGTGCTGTTGAGCTCGATACGCGCCGTCGCCGTCGTCGTGCGGATCAGCGATCCGGTGATTGTCGATCCGGTTATACCGATCGCCGAGAAATTCCCCGACGTCACCGAGCCGGCATCAGGGCTCACTTCCGACAATGAATTCGCGCTGGCAGGCGTGCTGGTCGTCGTTCCAAGGATGCCGGCCGTCGCGCTGGCCGGAAACCACTCGCCGAAATTGCCCGAGGCATCGCGCGCACGGATCCAGTAGCGCCGGGAGGTGGACCGGGCAAGGCCGGTGCGCACATACTGCGACCCGAAGATTTCAGCGACCTTGACAGCGGTGCCCCGATCGTTGGCCGTCGCCTCCCAGATCTCCACCTTGTCGAGGCGCAGATAGGGCAAGCAGCTTGCTTCGGTCACCGACCAGCCAAGCGCAATCTGCCCGACGCCGCCAGTGGCCGCCAGCCCGGAAACGGTAATCCCGCTATCCGCCATCTCAACCCCAGACCGTCAGGGTGACGGTGTAATCGCGCAAGGTTTCCTCTCGGCCGATCACCACCATGTCGCGGCCCGCCTCGTATCCCCATCGCGGCAGGACGATCTTCACCGTCTTCCCGAGCTGGAAGGCGTCCGCATCCGCGTGGGGCATCGAGAAAGACAGGATGTCCCGCCGCACGCTGTAGAGATCAAGCCAGCGGGCCGCCTCCGCCTCTGCCGCATCCTGGTCAACGATGAGGGTGGAGACCCGCATTTCGGGCGCGAGCAGATGCTTGACGCGGACCGCGTCGTTCTCGATCTTTTCCTCGCGCATCTCGGCAGCGAGAAACGCCCGCCGTGCCATCTCGACGCAGCCGCCGAGCTGGGCATCATCCTGAACCTGCCAGTTGCGGGCATATTCGAGAACGACGCGCCACGCCGGCAGGCCGCCGTCCGTATCCGTCGACGTGATGATGCCAAGGCTGTCCTTCAGCATGTCATCATCGTTGATGGTGCCGACTGGCACGCCGGGCGCCAGCAAACGCCCAGCCTCAAAAGCACCGTCTGCACCGGGCATGATCCACCCGCCGACCGACGCCAGCACATCCCCCATGGCGGCAAGCCCGGCCGTCTGCGTGTCGAGCCACATCCCGACCTCGATCTGCGCCGAGGCGTCCAGCGCATTGAAGCTCGCGACGTTGACATTGCCGGAGCCGGTCAGGCCCAATTTCGCCAGCATCCGACGCACGACGGCGCCCGGATAGCGCGCCGCAGCGGTCGCCCCCTCCAATACATCGGCCGTTACGACAAAGGCCGGCGAGCCGCCAAGCCGGAAGAGACCGAGGGCAAGACAGGTATCAAACCGTCCCGGCCGGATCGTTGCCGCCTGCAACGCGGCAATATTGGCATGGTTGACGCCGAGCGTGAGCGGCACGCCGCCGTCATAGACCGCGATCGACGAGACAGCCCCGTCGTGCACCTGGTAGATCAGGTCAAAGGCATTGGCGAGGGCCGGCGGCACATTGAGGCAATGACCGAAGCACAGCGGCTTGACGCTGTCTTTCAGGTCGAGATTGCCCTCGGCCGTCGGCCCGGCCGAAACCGTCGTGCCGGCATAGACGGTCTCCTGTATCGGCTTGTCGATGGACCGGCGGCGATCATAGAAGCGCAGCCGAAAACCAAGCCAGGCATTGTCGGCATCCAGCCGTTCGACCGTCCCGCGAAGAACCGTGATCGCGCTAGAATACGGAGCCCGGCGCGACGACAGCCGCTTGACCAACACGGTGCGCCCGTCGAAGCCATAGTCGATCCAGCCATCAAGCTCGCCATTGGCGTTTGAAAGCTGGATCTCGCCATAGCTGACCTCGGATCGCCCGGTCGTTCGCGCCGGCCCGAACAGGTGGCGCACAAAGCTGCCCGGATCCGCCACCACGTCGAGATAGTGCGCGTTCGGCGGATTGTCGCCGGGGCCGGTGTTGTAGCCGCAGGTGCCAACACGCAACACCTTTTCGGCATCGCCGACCCAGGCCGCGATTTCGATGAGATATTCAGGGGCGTTCATGCTTACCTTCTCAGGCTTTGCTGGCTGACCTTCCGGCCGACATCCTCGGTGGCACGGGTTCCGCCTTCGACCGCACTCGCAACATGCTGCGCCCCGGCCGAAACAATCTTGTCGCCTTCCTTCCGCTCGGCCCGCAGCGCCGCGACCTCATTCCGCAAGGCGCGAAGCTCGGCCATCATCGCCGAGTTGTCATTGCCGGGCAGCGACCCAGTGCGGTTGATGTAGTCGAGCGTCGGCGATGTACGGTTATTGACGCTGGTCGCACGGGTGACGAACTCGCCGCCGGCAAGCGCTATATTGCCGCCACCAGCGTACCGCGCGAGGACGCTGTCCCGATCATAGATGCCGTTTCCAACAATCCCGCCGTCGGCATAGGCGCCAACAATCCCTCCGAATTGCATGCCGGACTTAGGCATCAGGCTCTTCAGGATCTCGGTGTAGGCCCGGGCGAGCATATCGTATTCCTTGCCGGAACCGGCCGACGCGAAGGCACTCCAGACGCTGGCGATCTCGGCCGGTGCAACACTGCTGCCGGTCTCTTTCTTGTAGGCCTGGAGCTGACCGTAAAAATCCTTCACCGACTTCGACCAGTGCTTCGACGGATCGAACTCCTCGCTGGAGCCGCCGAGACCATCGAGCTTGTCGATCGACGACTGCAGGGCGGCGATGGCATCCGCCACCGACATCACGCTATCGTTGATGTCGATCAGCTTGGACACCTGATCCTTCAGCGTCACGAGCTGCTGCTCGGACGTGGACAGCTGCCCCTTCGCCGACGAAAGCGCCTGATCGAGAATGGCCTCCACCTGGGTGAAGATCGCAAAATACTGCTCGCTGGAGGCATAATAGGCCCGCGCCTCCTCCAGATACTGCCGCGACACATCCTCTAGCTCGCCCATCGCCGTCTCATCGCCGGCAAGGGCCTTCTGCGACACTTCCTGGAAACGCTTCTGCGCCTCCGCGAACTTGTCGAAAGGCGACAACGGAGAGAGCTGGTCGTCGAGTTTCAGGGAAACCTTGAATTTCTCGATGCTGCTGATGAAGCTCTTGAGGCGGCTGATCGTGCCCTCAATTGCGCGCGCCTCCTCATCATAGGCTGCACGCAGGTCCGCCTTGGCACGATCAACCTCCGCCTGCGCCTCGGCGATACCGCCGGAGGGCGAAATCCCCTTGAAGACCTTGGCGAGATCCGGGAACAGCTTGGCAAGGTATTTCAGGTCGTCGCCGGAAAGACCGGCCTCGCGCGAGATTTCCCGCAGCGACAGCGTCAGTTCAGTGAAGGCCATGGACGTGTCGATGCCCAGTGCCTTGCTGTCCTTGAGGCGCTCCTCGTAGAGCTTCATGGCGTCCATCACATCATTGATGTAGCCGGCGCCCGAAAGCTCGTTGATCGATCGGGTGAGATCCTTCACATAGTCGTCGCGCAGCTTTTTCAGGGCCTCGGAAAGACCCTTCGCAATCGCATCCGCAGCCTCATCGGCCGTCATGCCGAGCTTTTCGAGTGTGGTCTGGAGCCCTGCCGCCGTGCCTTCCAGCGTCTGGATGGCCGTCTCGATCTGGGTAAACTCCTCCGCCCCCGTCAGCTGGCGCAGCGCCATTTCCTGCGCCGCCTTCTGGGCGCCCTCGATAGCACGCTGCAGTTCCTTCTCGCGCTCCAGGCGCTCCTTGATCTGATCGGCCGTCAGGATGTTGCCGAGATCATCAAAGACGACACCGAGGTCGGTCATCTTTTTCATAAGGGCGTCAACGGACGAAAACGCGGCAACCTCATACTGCTCGGATCGCGGCCCGGTCATCGTGAACGCTTCGATGCCGAGCTTCTTCAGCTCGTCGGCATAGCGTGTGACCGCGGTGCGATAGTCCTGCGAGATCGGGTCATAGTAGCGCTTACGCTCGTCATCCTGCCCGAGCTTGAAGGCACTGGTCCCGGTGGAGTTGTCGGCCTCCTTCTTCGTCAGCTTGGCCTTCTCGTAGTCGCCGCCCGTCTCGGCGAACCATTCCGCATCCTTCACGAAGCCGACGAGCGTGTCCGACAAATCGCTGATAGCCTTCTGCGCACGCACAAAGGCACCATCCATGCCGTGCCCGCTCTCCATGGCTTTCATCACGCCATCGAGCCCGCGCCGCCAGTCGTCGACCAGGAAGTTGAAAAACGTCTCGGAAGCGAGATCGAGTTCCTTCACCAGCGCGCTATCGCCGGCCTTCGAAGCCAGCTTGCGCGCCTTGGCGATTTCGTCGCTCATCTGGCGCCAGGCGCTTTCGGATTCCCCGGATGGGGTGCCCATGGCCGCGTCAATCAGGGACTGGATCGCGCCCCGCTGCGATTCAAGCTCTGCCCTCGCCTGCTCTTTTTCCTTCCGCTTCTGACGGCTCCTGCCGAAGATACCGCCAAGGATGCCAAGGACTGCACCGCCGATGATGCCAATCGGCCCGGCCGCCGAGCCGAGGCCAAGCGCAGAGAGCGCCGGAGCAGCACCAAAACCTGACATCGCACCGGAGAGGCCGCCCATAAGCGGATTCCCGGACTGATAACCGCCGGCAAAGGCACCGAACGCAGCGCCGCCGAGACCAAGCAAGGCCTCCAGCTTCCCCATCTGCCCTGTCGCGCCAGGCGAATCCATGCCCTGCATAGTGGCATTCTGCTGCACCCGGCGATTGGCATCGACAACGCCGTCGGAAACACCCTGACGAAGGCTGCCCGGATAGGCATCCACCGCCGACTGCACCTTGCCCACATACTGCGGGACGGTGTTGTAACCATCGCTGGCGTTGCCCGCGCGCGAGATCGGACGCCCGGAAAACCACACGGACGTAGCATCGGCCATCGAGCCGAATTTGTCGGCGGACTGGCTGAACTTGGCATAGAAAATCTTGTCCTGCGCCGACTGATCCGCGAGGAATTCCTTGATCGAGAGCGACTGCCCCAGAACTTCCTTGGTCCATGTCGAGATATTCGCGCCCATGACCTGATAGGCGCCATAGGCACGGTCGCCGCAGCTCGTCACGGGGCCGACTGCGCCGTAATTTCCGGCATAGGAGCCGCTTTCGATCTTACGGATTCCTGCCGCCCATACGTCGAGGCCCGACTTGAACCCGGTCGTCACGGTCGGCGCGACGGCGCCACCGATCTCCCGACCGATCGCAATGGCCGACGCCTTGGTATCGGCAGCAGAACGGCCACCGAAACTGGAAAGATCGAAGATGGATTTCCCGGCCTTCAGGTTCCCGATCATGCGATCGAGACCCATCTGCGCGAACTGCTTGCCGATATTGGCAAACAGCTTCATCAACTGCTCAGTCGCATCGCCGGATTCATAGAGAATATCCAAGAGGCCGCCGAGCGCATTCGCGCCGATATCGCCGACCTCCTGCAATTCATCCTGTGCCGTGCGCCACTGGTCATTCAGACGGATCTGGTCTGCGATGGCGTCGTCCATGTGCGACTTGTATTCGTCACCATAGAGGTTGCGCATCTGGGAGGCGACGCGCTGATCGACCGGGCTGCGGGCCATCTGCTCCCGCTCGAAAAGCAGGTCAGATTTTACCCGCGCCTCTTCCAGAGCCTGCGCAAGCTGCCCATACTCCTGCGCCAGGCCGTGGATCTCGCGGCGCTGGTCCGGCGTGATCTTGCCGAGCTTTTCCATCGTCTGCGCAAGCAGGTCCTGCTCAAAGCGCAGCGCGTCCGCCGCTGCTCCGCTCGACCCGGCAAGCTCCAGTTCAAGCCGCATCTGGTCAATGCGCTGATTGGCAGTAAGGATAAGATCTCGGTAGCCTTCCCTCAGCTTCTGGAGTTGCTTTTCCTGCTTCTCCGCACCTGGCAGGCCTTCAAGCTCGATGAGTGGGCGAGACGAGGGAAAACCGGGAACGCGAGGAATAAAGTCATCTGGAGACAGAAGTTTCCCACCTTCAGACCAAAGAGGCGACAAGCTCGGAAGCGACGTGAACGACTTGGCCTCATTCGCCACGTCGCGCATTTTAGCGGCGACGTCCGTCAAGTAGTCCAGCAGCTCCTTAACCTGCGGATTCGCCTTGTCCTGCAGGATTGAAGACAAGGAAGAAATTGCTGAATCCAGACCAAACGTCGGGTCTTTGCCCGCCTCGATAGCTTCCTTGACGCCAAGCATGCTTTGGCGGAATGCGCTAGCTTTCTCTATGTCGGCGGAGTTGATAGCATTCGATAAATTGAAGTCGGCATCCATCCGACTTATAGCGCCGATCAACCCATCCATCTGACCTTTGAGGCCTTTGATTTTCATTTCAGCCGCGACAGTCGCTGCCGTATGCCTGTCTTGATTCTCACGGGCACGCTCAAGCTCTTCGGAATATGCGCGGAGGGCTGGGGATGCCTCTTTCCACCGAGAGACCACCGCATTGATGAGGTCTTCTTGCTTACGCAGCTGGTCTTCAATCTTCTCCGCGCCGTCATCTGCCGCTGAGAAGTATTGAATAAGCGCCGCGCCTGCAGCGACAATACCGATCGTCACCAATGAAACGGGGCTGATGACAGACATAAAAGCGGCCGCGATGCCTCTGATGGGACTGCTCATCCCGCTCAGGACGGCGGATAGCTGCGTGCCCTGCTGCAAGGCGATCTGCAGCGGGCTCATACCCATCGCAGACGTGACAGCAATGTCTTGGAACTGCGCCGCGATATTGGCGGTGTTGAAACTGTTCGCCCCCGAGGAAGCGAGCGCGTCATTCGCGGCCTTCGCAGCCCGAGTCGAGGCGGTCACTTCTCGAAGAGCGTTCGACCTACCCTTGATCGCAGCAATGGAAGTGAGCGTGGCTTGCCGCTCTCGACTGATCGCCGATGCCATCTCGGTAGCAGAAATTGCTCCAACAGCGTGAGCTTGACGGATTTCTGCGAGCGCGCCGCGGTATTGCTGAATAGCCGAAAACGTCGGGTTGAACTTGGCGCGTAGGCGGTCGAGTTCCTGCCCATAGGCGGCGATATCCGCGCCACGACCGAAAGAGGCTGACATGCGCCGCTCCGTTTCGGTAAGCCGCTGGATTGCCGCAATATGCCGGTTGATCGCGCCAACCGAGTTGTCGTTCGCGTAGACCGTCGCGTTGATCGACGCTTCCATCAGCTTTGTCGCAGAAGATACGCCAGCCATGCTTTTCCCGGCACGAGCAGCGGCTTTACCGGTCTCATCTACGGCCTTCTCCGTCTTCGTGGCGGCCACCGTAAGGCGATCGAGATCAGACGCTGCCTTTGCCGCAGGGCTGCTGTCGATCGCAAGGCCGAGCGTTGCAAGATCGGTCATGCTTTACCTTTCGAAAAGCCGCGAGCTAATGTCGCGCTACTGCCGGTCCGACATGGAGAGAGACGATGCCGCATTGCATTTCCTGCCGCGAAGAAAAGCATTCCGTGAATTCTGACGGCATATGCTATCAGTGCGCACAACAGGTCGCCGAGGAGGCCGACCGTGAGAAGCTCCGAAGCATCGTCTTGACAACGGCGCTTGAGATCCCAAAGCGATCAATCGACGCTTCTCTAGGCGTTGTCGCCACGGAAGCTGCCGTCGGCTTAAGCATCTTCAAGGACATAGCCAACAACTGGCGCGACTTCGTCGGCGGACGATCCGCGACCGTTCAGAGCGCGCTAAGAGTCGGTCCGGAAAGTTATTCAGTTTGAACAGAGCCTTCTCAGCATGAGGCGAATGGATGCCAATTTGAGGAAGG
>NZ_SHMI01000057.1:0-12650 GCF_004284735.1 Shinella sp. JR1-6
GCTCAGACCGAGGATCCGCTCACCAAGGAGAAATTCTATGCCACTCGGATGAACGATTGACAAAAAACCTGATGTGAAAGGATATGAACCACGGGCATGCTAATGTTTGAAGACATTCTCACGATGCCATTGTAGAAATTGAGGGTGCGGGCGCTCATGGATACCTACCGGCGAGATCGCCTTTCCAGTCTTGTTGATGAGGCCCTGGATACTGTCACGATCGTTTGCATGGCGTGAGACTAGGATATCAAGATCGTCTGACAAGCCGATAAGGCCTCGATCGAACATCCAGTGTGCAGTTCCGGAGAGCGCAATGCCGTTCGACAGGATATCTGGTCCTTTCGCTTCGACCGGGCGGATATGGGCAGCATCGACCTCCGCGCGCCCACCGCCGTTGACCAGCTTCAAGCCTGTTATCGCACATCGCTTGTCGTAGGCTTGCAAAATCAAGCGGCGAAATAGACGGTCGCGAACGATACGTGACGAGAGCTGCGCGACACGCGCCCTCTCCTGTTCCAAAATAAAGGGAGCCTGGGGACCGTCCGAAAACCCATCCGGCTCCCACGTCTCAGTCGCTTCCCCGGACCGCGGCAACTCGGGTTGATCTTCCGCCAGTCCGATGGAGAGGACGCGATTAAAATCCGCTGCGGAGATTGGCCGGACCGCGGCCTGCGCTCGTCCCGAGATCCGTCCCTCTTCGTTCAGAACTCCGCGTTCGATCACGCCGTCTGGACCACTGAAGGGAACGGGGTTGACGAAATCGAGGTAGCTGCCAGTTTCGATCAGAGCCAGATGCATTCCGTGCGCTTTGGGATCCGGAATGGCCCGCGAAACTTTGGCGATCGCGAAATATCCGCGAGTCGCTGCCACTTTGCGGGGCTCATAGTAGATAATCCAGTCTCCCACGCAGGCCTGAACACGACCGAGATACTGGCTCGGAAACTGATATTGCTCAGCCGGGCTGTCGTCATAGATCGAATCTGTGCGATGAATGAAAATCCCGAATCCCATACTCGATCTCTACCATGGTGACTGCGCTTCAAACCAGGGAGACCGGTGATTTTGCACGCCCCAGGCGGCGGGCTTTACGTGCGTTGTTCAAAAGATCAACAAAATCCCACCTCGATCGAAACCCAGCTCGACCTCAGAAAGGAATTCATCCTACGACAAAGCCGGCATTTGGCCGACACGTTCGTTGATGCCGGTGTCAGTGGCTCGTCATTCGAGACGAGGCCGGGCCTTCAGGCAGCATTGGCCAAGTCCAATGGAGGTGCATACGCAGTTTTTCTCCGCCTCACCTTCGATCGCCTGTCTCGCGATCTGGAACACAGCGCCCGTATCCTCAAGATCCTGCAGTTTCATGATTTCGATCTCTGGACGGTCCACGTGCCGCCGCGGTGTCATCAGCCGCACATGAGCATCCATACGCTCGAGAACCTTTGCCGGAACAACCTCGCGTTCCGGCAGCGACCACCAGTGATCGTCCACGCGTTCGATCGTGTCGACCACTGTCCCGAGAACTGCAGCTTCCGGCAATCGTGCACGGTTGGCAAAAGCTTTCCAGCGCTGCGCATTCAACGCCTTGAAAGGACGCTCGCCGCCGAGCGACAGAGCCATTGCATCTGCCTGGATATATGGGATTGTCGAGAGCACGTCATAGACAGACGCGAGTTGCGGTTTGTCACCTGCCTCGCGATAGATCAACGACCCGTTTTTCGGGTGCATGTCACCATCGCCGGTCAACGCAGCCAGAGCCAGCCGCCGGACAAACTCCAGTGCGGCAGGCGGCGACACGGCAACGTTCAAGGCGGCAGCGAAATCATGCTAGGCCGCTCCTTCATATTTCCGGGAAGGATAGACGCCGAACGTTTGCGCGAAATCCTCGATATGGATCCGCTGGCTACCAAGACCACGATCAAGGCGTTTGACGAGCAGGACTTTGCCGTCCGACAGTATCTCGAACGCCTTTGGAATTCCTTCGAACTCCGATTGCTCGACAAGTTCCCGTTCCGGCACCTCCATGCCGATGGCTTCTGCCAAAGCAAGATTGGCATATTCGTTTTCCGACACGCCAGGAAATGAGGTCGACGGAAACTTGGCGATATACGAACCCTGCTCGTCGCCAAGTGGCAATGTCAGCCTGCCGCCTTGCCTGTATTCTTGATAACCGAAAGCGTCATCTGCACACCAGCGAGCGAAAACCGGGCTTTCGGTTTTGAAACGGGTAGATCGTCAAGATGCACCACCGTTCCCTCGCTCGGCACAACGCGGACGGCGCCCGGCAGGTCCGCCCCGAGTGCGATAAGCAGATCGAAATCGTTCCCAGCGCGAACGCTGCCGGCGTGATGCTTTTCCATTGCCTCGCGCAATTTGTCCTCTTGGAGGAGATTGGCAAAGAACGCCGGTAGAGCACGGGCAACGGGTTTGGGATCCTTACGCAATCCGCCTGTGGCTGCGCGGAAAGACAGGCTGAGCACCGGAAAGCCGCCGGTGGCGCGATAGCTCTCCTCGAAGCTGAAGGCGTTGAAATCACCAGGTGTCCGAACGATCGTGCCGACCTTGAAATCGTTCAGCAGCACATTAAGCGACGAGGTGGACTCGGATCGGAGGAAGCTTCAGACATTCTCATCCTCGTCCGGATGAGCGATGAATGCCGGGAGATCGTCGATATCATCCTGGGGCCGTAGCAGCGCATCAACGGCCGGAACCATCGCCTGTGGTACAAGCATCAATTCAAGCCCGAGAGCGCGCGCGATGTTGATCAGTGTCGTTGTGGGCGCGACACTGCTTCCGGCTTCTATCTCACGATAGCGGGGACGCGATACACCCGCCATGTTGGCAACCTGCTCCTATGTCAGTTGCCGGCCTTTACGCGTCGCCATCAGCAATTGCCCGATTTCCAGCAAGAATTCTGACTCATGCTGTGCCATCCTACCTATCCGTCCGTTCTTCGCGGAGTAAGGCGAGCTGTCTCAAACATTTTAGGCTCGGCCGATACGAAAGACATAAATACGTATCATTACTTTCTAATTGACCCATTTACGTATCACAAATGCCATTCTCTAGATGGCCGCGCCACAGCCTAAACGCGCCGGCGGACCGAGAGTGTTTCCAGTGAACATGAGGCACCGGAAACACTCGAAATCACTCATGAGAGTACCATTCCGGCCCAAGCAGAACCGGCCAGCCTTGACAGATGCAAATTAATTTCTAAACTTTAGAAAATAATTGGTGGAGGGCCATGCATGGGGCTGCATCACGGACAGATTCTCCGTATTCTGCGCGATGAGGGACCACAATCGCGCGCAATTCTCGCACGCCGCAGCAAGCTGTCTGCTACCACGCTTACACATGTGACAGCCCAACTTCTCAATGAGGGCGACGTTGCCGAAGAGGAGCCCGTGGGAAGCAGCGGCGTGGGGCGGCCGGGTCAGGCGATCCGGCTCCTGCCCGATGCGAGACATGTTGCCGGCGTGCATGTCGGCGCGGGCCTCGTGCAACTCACCATCACCAATCTCATGGGCGCGCCCAAGGCCGCGGCGTCTTTCGACTTCGACCTGCCTCTAGCATCACCCGAAGCAATACTCGCGCGCATTGCCGGCGAAATCCGGACACTTCAGGCGTCGAGCGGCATCGAACGCATTCTCGGCGTCGGCCTTGGCGTGCCGGGTCCTGTCGATACCGACCAACGCACCATACTAACGTCGATCAATACCGGATGGTGCAACGTGCCCCTGGCCGACATGCTGCAACAACAGACCGGCCTGCCGGTGATCCTTGAGCACAATGTCACCGCAATGGCGATCGCGGAAGCGCGCTTCGGTCTGGGTCGCAAGGTGCCAGGCACGCTGTTCGTCTATCTGCGGTCCGGGCTTGGTGCCGGGCTGGTGATAGACGGCATGCCGTTCAGGCCAGGCGGCCATGGCGCCGTCGAACTCGGTCACATCCAGATTTCCAACGATGGACCGCGCTGCAGCTGCGGCAATCACGGCTGTCTCGAATGCTACCTGAACGAGCGTGTTCTGACGCAATCCCTGGGCCTGGAGGGCCCGGCGCCGACTGACCTGCTGGCAAGGATGGAAAAGACTGCTGGCTGGGTGCCGGTACTCAACCGCCTGACGGATTCGCTGGCCATCGCGATCACGCTGCTGACACCGGACCTGATCGTATTCGGTGGTCATCTTGGTGAAGCCCCCGAGAGCCTGTTCGCGCATCTACGTCAACACCTGCCGCCGCGCGTGATGCCGCATATGCGCGACATCCTCCGGTTCGAGCGAACCAGCTTCGGGGCGCAGTCCGGTGCTTTCGGCGGCGCCGCCGTGGCCCTGGATCACTTCTTTTATTCTGGAGACCGCCATTGAGCACCGTGACGACAAAAAACGAGGCGGGCGTCACCAAGAATGCCTCAGCCGGGAAGCTGGGTCCACTCGCACTCAATCTGACCGCCTTCGCGATCGGCTTAGTCATCTGGTGGGCAATCACCCAAGCCAAACTGGTCGTTTTGCCAGGGCCAGCGCAAGTGGCGGAGCGCGCGGTCACGCTGCTCGCCAACGGCCAGTTGCTGCTCGATATCGTCTCCAGCCTCCGGCGCGTTCTGACTGGCTTCCTGCTCGGGGTCGCGCTCGCCGTTCCCGTCGGCTTCCTGATGGGATGGTACAGCGTCGCCCGGGCTCTGATCGAACCCTATGTCCAGTTCTTCCGCATGATCCCGCCGCTGGCGATCATTCCGCTGGCCATCGTAACCATGGGCATCGATGAAGCGCCGAAAATCTTCGTCATTTTCCTGGCCTCCTTCCTGTCCTGTGTGGTCGCCACCTATCAGGGAGTGATCAGCGCCGATCGGACGTTGATCAATGCGGCGCGCGTGCTCGGCGCGAAGGATGGAGTGATCTTCTGGCGTGTGGTCATTCCCGCCTCGATGCCCTTCATCATGGTCGGGGTACGGATCGGTCTAGGCTCTTCCTGGGCAACGGTTGTCGCCGCCGAGCTCATCGCGGCGCAGTCCGGACTGGGCTTCCGCATGCAGCAGGCACAACTCTACTACGAACTACCCACCATTTTCGTCAGCCTAATCACCATCGGCATCCTTGGCCTTGTCATGGACCGCCTCGTCCAAGCGGCGGAACGGCGCCTCACCCGGTGGCAGGAGCGCGTTCAATGACCCCTATCAACAGCGAACCGAAGATCTCGTTCCAGAACGTCACCCGCCGTTTCGGCCAGGGCAGCAACGCGTTCCTCGCCCTCGACCGGCTCAATCTCGACATCGCCGACGGCGAATTCGTCACCGTCGTCGGCCCGTCCGGCTGCGGCAAGTCGACAGCTATGAACATCGCCGCCGGCTTGACGGACGTGTCTGACGGACGCGTGCTCGTCGATGGCAAGCCGGTTAATGGACCGGGGCCGGAGCGTGGCGTCATCTTTCAGCAATACGCCCTGTTCCCCTGGCTCACGGTTCGCGAGAATGTCGAGTTCGGCCTCAGGATCAAGGGCCTGCCCTCGGCCGTGCGCAAGACGATCGCCGATCGCTTCATCGACCTCGTCGGTCTCAAGGATTTCGCGGACGCCCTGCCGAAAACACTGTCCGGCGGCATGAAGCAGCGTTGCGCCATTGCGCGCGCCTATGCCGCCAACCCGACGATCCTGCTCATGGACGAACCTTTCGGCGCACTCGATGCATTGACCCGCGTCAACATGCAGGACCAGTTGCTGGACACGTGGAGCCGGGAGCGGCGCACCGTCGTCTTCATCACTCATGACGTCGACGAAGCGGTCTATCTCGCCAACCGCGTCATCGTCATGGCTTCGAGGCCCGGCCGTCTGCACAAGATCATTCCTGTCGACCTGCCCTATCCACGCACGGAAGAAATTCGACTGTCGCCGGAGTTCGCCGAGATCCGCAATCAGGTTTGGTATGCGGTCTACCACCAGAACAGCCAAGCCAAATCAACGTCATGACAAGGAGGAGAAAATCATGACCTTTACCAGACGCAAGCTTCTCGGCGCAGTCGCCGCAGGCGCCATCGCGAGCCCCTTCCTCGGCCTTTCGGCAAGATCCGCCCGCGCCGACGCCAAACCAGTACGCGTCGGCTATATCGCCGACTATTTCGGCACCAGTCTCACGGCGATCGCCAGTGACCAGGGCCTGTGGGCCAAGCATGGCCTGGAGCCGGACCTCAAGGTCTTCACCAATGGCCCGATCCAGATCCAGGCGCTCGGCGCCGGCAGCCTCGATTTCGGTTATGTCGGTCCCGGCGCATTGTGGTTGCCCGCCACCGGCAAGGCCAAGCTCGTGGCCATGAACGCACTCGGCCTGTCGGATCGCGTCATCGCCCAACCGGGCATCAATTCCATGGCCGATCTCAAGGGCAAGAAGATCGGCGTTCCCGAGGGCACGTCTGGCGATATGTTGCTGCGCCTCGCACTCGCCAAGGCCGGCATGACGCTGTCCGACGTCGAAGTCGTCAAAATGGACCCGCCTACCGTGGTCTCGGCCTTCGCCTCCCGGCAGATCGACGGCGCGGGCATCTGGTATCCGCTGGTCGGCGTCATCAAGAACACGCTGCCAGATCTGGTGGAAGTCGCCAAGAGCAGCGATTTCTACCCGCAGAACTCGTTCCCGTCCGCGTTCGTCGCTCGCAACGAGGTTGTTACCGAGGACGTCGATCTGATCAAGCGCTTCATCGCCACGATGAAGGAAGCCAACGACTTCCGTGCTGCCGACGTGCCGCGCTCCGTCGACATCACGGCAAGCTTCCTTGGCGCGCCAGTGGACCCACTCCGCACCGAAAGCACGAACGGCAAGTTCCTCACTTCGGCCGAACTGGCCGCTGCGAGCAAGGACGGCACTGTCGAGGGCTGGCTGAAAGGCCTCAACGAACAGTTCGTCGCCTTCGGCAAGATCGAGAACCCGCTCGATCCGAAAGACTATTACATGGCCGATCTCTACGCCGGCAACTAAAGCCAATCGACCGGCGCGGACACCCGCGCCGGCCCTTTTTCATCGAGATGAGAATGTCCAAGAAGCCCAATATCCTGTTCATCATGTCGGACGACCACGCCGCGCGGGCGATTTCCGCCTATGGCTCGGGTCTCAACAGCACCCCCAATCTCGACCGCATCGCCGACGAGGGCATGCGCCTCGACCGCTGCTACGTGACGAATTCTATCTGCACGCCGAGCCGGGCCGCTATTCTGACCGGAACCTACAATCATGTGAACACGGTGACGACGCTCGATACGCATATCGACAATCGCCAGCCCAACGTGGCCAAGCACCTGCGCGCTGGCGGCTACCAGACCGCAATCTTCGGCAAATGGCATCTCGGCGAAGGCAAGGCGCACGAGCCGACGGGCTTCGACGAATGGTCGGTCGTACCCGGCCAGGGCGACTATTTCGACCCCGTCATGATCGACCGTGACGGATCGCACCTCGAGCAAGGCTATGCGACCGACATTATCACCGACAAGTGCCTCGACTTCCTGGGCAATCGTGACCCCGACAAGCCCTTCTTCCTCATGTGCCACCACAAGGCACCGCATCGCAGCTTCGAACCGCATCCGCGCCATCGGCACCTTTATGCGGATGGCACGCTGCCGGTGCCTGAGACGTTCTCCGACGACTATGCCAACCGCGCGACGGCGGCTGCGGCGGCCAAGATGCGCATCCGCTCCGACATGACCTACAAGGATCTCGGCCTCGTCCAGCCCGAAGGCGGCGAGGAGGTCGGCACGTTGCTTTTGGGTGGATGGACCCAGCGCAAGGTGCCTGAAATCAGGGAGGGAGAGGAGCTGCGCCTGATCGATGGCCTCACCGGCGAGAACTTCGTCTTCACCGATCCGCAGGAACTGGCCCTGTTCAAATATCAGCGCTACATGATGCGTTACCTGCAGACCATCGCCGCCGTCGACGAGAATGTCGGCCGTCTGCTTGATTATCTCGATGCACAAGGCCTGCGCGACAACACCATGGTCATCTACACGTCCGACCAGGGCTTCTTCCTCGGCGAACACGGCTGGTTCGACAAGCGCTTCATGTACGAGGAATCCCTGCAGATGCCCTTCCTCATCCGTTATCCCGACGGGATCGAAGCCGGCGCACGCGCGGCGCATATCACGACCAATGTGGATTTTGCGGCGACATTTCTCGACTATGCGGGCCTGCCTGTTCCGAGCTACATGCAGGGAACAAGCATGCGGCCGATCCTGGAGCAGACAGCGGACGAGAATGACAAGGGTCTCGCCTACCATCGCTATTGGATGCACAAGGACGAATTCCACAACGCCTTCGCACATTACGGCGTGCGTGACGAGCGCTACAAGCTCATCTACTGGTACAACGATCCGCTCGACCAGCTCGGCGCCTTTGCCGGCGACGAGCCGCCCGAATGGGAGCTTTTCGATTGCGAAAAGGATCCATTCGAGCTTTCCAATTGTGCCAGCGATCCGGCTTATGCCAAGGTCTTCGAACGTATGCTGGCGAAACTGGATGCGCGAATGGCGGAGATCGGAGATATTCCTGAACATGTGAGCGCCGATATACTGGCTGGCCTCAGAAGGGCAGCCTGACCGTTGAGTTGCTGCTCCGATATTGGCGAACGTCGCAAGGGATCTGCACATGATCCACGGGAACCGGCAACCCCGCGGGCCATGGCGGCATGCATGCAAGTCGTGCGCATACGCTTCCCGGCCGCCAACAGCCATGTCGGAACCGACCGTCCGGTCATCCCTGACGACGGGGAAGGTCCTCGCCGGGCCGTGAAGCTCGGTGCTTTCGAGCTCGAAGCGACAACGGTAACCAATGCACGCTTCGCCGAGTTCATCGCTGCGACGGGCCACGTCACCGAAGCGGAGAGGTTCGGCTGGGCACCGGTGTTCCGCGGCCTGCTGCCAGAGGGGTTGGGCCACGCGCCAGTCGGTGCACAAATCCCCTGGTGGCTTCGCATCGACGGTGCCAACTGGCGGTCGCCGGAAGGGCCCGGCAGCACAATCCACGCCCGCACCCATCATCCCGCCGTGCAAGTTTCCTGGAATGACGCCATGGCCTTCGCCGCCTGGTGCGGCGGCCGCCTGCCGACCGAGGCAGAATGGGAACATGCCGCTCGCGGCGGCGCGGCAGACCCACGTTTCCCATGGGGTGACGATGAACCCAGCGATCAGGCGGTGTTCTGCAACATATGGCAGGGCCGTTTCCCCGAGCAGAATACATGCGCGGACGGTTTTTTTGGGACATCCCCTGCTGATGCGTTTTCACCGAACGGCGCCGGGCTCTATGGCATGGCGGGCAATGTCTGGGAATGGACTGCCGATTCCTTTCGCATCCGCTCGCTCGGGAAGCTTGCGCGGCAGCGCAATGAGCAGGCCAGCCGCAACCGTGACAAGGTGGTGAAGGGCGGGTCGTTCCTTTGCCACAAGAGCTACTGCTATCGCTATCGGATTGCTGCGCGCTCGTCGATGAGCCCGGACTCATCGACGAGCCACACCGGGTTTCGCATCTGCTACGATTCCGACATATGACAAGCGATGCGGTGAGGTCATCCCACGCGCTGGCGTGGCAGGGGCGGTGATCACCTCAGCAAAATCGGCACGATCCCTATCCCAAGCCAGACTGTTCGCGACGGTGATGAAGGTAGCGCATGCGACTTCACGCCGAATGCACATGGTGAAGCCTTCAATTGGATAGGCTAGTCGCTAGGTTTGCGCTCTGATCCGCCGAGTTCCAACGACAAATGGACGATCGCCCGGGGGCACAGCGCCCGCCGCCGTCCGTTATGGCCAGCCCTATCTACCGCTCCACTCGAACCCGGGTTATCAGGATTGCTCCATCAAGCCTGAAGGTGATCTAGAATGAGACACGAAATCATTGAAATTCCTATCATTTCAGAGGCCATTCGCCGCTTGGGTGCGCCGACCACGGTCCTGACCCGGGTGGACGGTCTTCTCTACACCTGCGGAATGCCGCCGATCGACATCGGGACCGGTGAGATCGTCAGGGGCGACATAGCAACGCAGACCCGAGCCTGCATGGAAGCCCTTTCCTTTACGTTGCGTCACGCGGGCTCTTCACTCGACAATGTCTTCAAATCATTAGTCTTTATTACCGACAACGATTTCGCAGCGGATATGAATGCTGTCTATCGCGAGTATTTTCCGCATGGTTTTCCAGCCCGAAGCTGCGTGACCATCCGCCCCTGGACGCATTTCGATATCGAAATCGAATGCATAGCAACCACAGGATAATCCACGGAAAATGTCGGGCCTGCTCATAAGCGGACGCAATGCTTGCCATTGAGTTTGGCTATTTGCGTTACAGACTCTCCTGTCTGCCTAATATGCCCAGAACGAACACAACATAAGAGGGTGTTATGAAACTGGGCATATCGAATATTTCCCGTGGTCTCGCTGCGGCAGTTATGGCGGGCGTTATTAGCCTTTCCGCACATTCGGCCGCCATGGCCGAGACGACGATCCGCCTCGGTCATGTGCTGGCCGATACGCATAGCTGGCATGTGGCCTCTATCGATTTCGCCAAGGACGTTGCGGAAAAGACGCAAGGCCGCGTCAAGATCGAGATTTTCCCCTCCGGCCAGCTGGGTACGGAGAAAGAAGTGATCGAGGGCATGCAGATCGGCACCATCCAAGGCGGCCTGATCGGCAGTGGTTCCTTCCAGTTCGTCGAGCCGAAATTCGGCATCATCGAAATGCCCTATGCCTGGACCAGCCGCGAGCAAGCTTTTGCAGCGCTTGACGGCAAGCTTGGAACCGCGCTTTCCGACCTGCTGCGGCCGAAAGGCATCGAAGTTCTCGCCTGGTGGGAGAACGGTTTCCGCAACATCACCAACAGCAAGCATCCGATTGCCAAGCCCGCCGATCTCGCCGGCATCAAGATCCGCGTGACACCGGACAAAGTTCGATTGGCAACCTTCGAGCTTCTTGGCGCACAGCCCGCACCGCTGGCTTTCGGCGAGCTCTATTCGGCTCTCCAGCAAGGCGTGTTCGACGCGCAGGAAAACCCGCTGTCGATCATCGATGCATCGTCATTCTATGAAGTGCAGAAATATGTCTCGATGACCGGCCATATCTGGGGCGCGGCCTGCCTGACGGTGTCGAGCATGACCTGGGCGCAGATTTCCCCCGAAGATCAGGCCATCGTCAAGGAAGCCGCAGTCAAATGGGGCAACGCCCAGCGGCAAATGGTTGCCGACAACGAGGTAGCACTCATCGAAAAGCTGAAG
This sequence comes from Shinella sp. JR1-6, assembly GCF_004284735.1. Taxonomy (NCBI): domain Bacteria; kingdom Pseudomonadati; phylum Pseudomonadota; class Alphaproteobacteria; order Hyphomicrobiales; family Rhizobiaceae; genus Shinella; species Shinella sp. JR1-6. The sequence goes on from NZ_SHMI01000057.1 coordinate 11,232, forward strand.
TCCAAGGGCATGGCGTTCAACGAGGTCGACAAGGCCGCCTTCGTAGAGGCGCTGAAGCCGATCTGGGACAACGAGAAGGGCGTTTTCGGTCCCGAATTGCTCGCCATCATGGATAGCTATCGCAAGTAAAGGCGATCCCCTTTGTCCTGCCTGCCTCCCGCGGGCAGGACAAAGTCGTTTCCATCCAAGTCTTCCCACATATCAGCGAGATTTCCATGCAGGATGCATCGAACCCGCCACGGATAGCTGCCGCAATAGACCGGACTGCCGGGGCCGCCGGCGGCTTGGCTATCGCTACCTTCACCGGCATCATCGTCTACGTCGTCATCTGCCGCTATGCCTTCTCCTTCACACCACGCTGGTCGGAGGAGATTCCGCGCCTGCTGCTGGTGTGGGCAACGTTCATCGGCGCGATCTCCGCCTTCATCCGCAAGACGCATCTCTGTGCCGGACTGACCGACCTGATCGTCGCACCCGGCCGCTTCCGCGTTTTCCTCGACAGGCTCGCACGCCTGGCCTCCTTCCTGTTCCTGATCGTCGTCTTCTGGTCCGGCTGGAAAATGACATCCCTCACCTGGTCGCATGAGACGACGGTTCTCAGCTGGCCCGCCGGTCTTGTCTATCTGGCCCTGCCGGTCACCGCGGTCTTCGCCTTCGTCGCCCTGCTGGCCCTGGAACTGCGCAAATGAGCCTCGCCCTTATCGTTCTTTTCGTCGTCTTCGTCCTTCTGCTGCTGATCGACGCACCGATCGTGATCGCGCTCGCGCTGTCCTCGGTCGCCTATCTGCTTGTCGGGGACGCACTGCCAGTGATGGTCGTCGCGCAGCGCATGGTCGCCGGTATCGACAGCTTCACCCTGCTTGCGATCCCACTGTTCCTGCTTGCCGGCCTGCTGATGGTTCATGGCGGGCTCGCGCCCCGAATCGTCAATCTCTGCGCAGCTGTTGTCGGACAGCGCACGGGGGGGCTTGCCATCGTCATGATCGCCGCCTGCATGATGTTCGGTTCGCTTTCAGGCTCGGGCGTCGCGGATGTGGTCGCCATCGGCTCCATGCTGCTGCCGGCCATGAAGGAGCGTGGCTATCATCCCGGCTTTTCTGCCGCTGGCCTCGGCTGTGCAGGCTCGCTCGGCACGGTCATTCCGCCTTCCATCGTGCTGATCGTCTACGGTACCGCGACCGGCACATCCATCGGCCAGCTTTTCATCCATTCGATCGGCCCCGGCATCCTGCTCGGCCTCGGCTTGATGGTCGTGGCTTGGTGGATTTCGCGCAAGAACGGCTGGAAGGGCGGCGAACCTTTCAGCTGGGCCCGTCTGGGAACGGCACTGCGCGAATCCATCTGTCAACGGCGGAGTAAAAACCGGCCACGGGGCGGAGCAAAAGTCGGCCACTGCGGCGCCGGCCTGAGACCGCCGGG
>NZ_SHMI01000058.1:0-12452 GCF_004284735.1 Shinella sp. JR1-6
TCATGGTCTGGACAAGACCTTGTTCGACGAGATTACCCGCCAACTCAAGGCCAAAGCGATAAAGGTCAAGACCGGTAATCCTTCCATCGGAAGGCAACGTGGCCGTCATCGACCTCGACGATGCGGCTATTGGCGATGGCAACCCGATGGGTGTAGCGGCCAAGATAGGCGAGCACCTGGTCCGGGCCGCCGAATGGTGGCTTCGAGTAAACGACCCATTCGACGCGGCGAGCACGCGCGAGATGGCGGGTGAGCGCCTCGTCGTCGTTGAGATGACTGAGTTCGTTGGAGAAGCGAAGTTCACCGTCAGCGAAGGCTCTGGCAAGGGCCGTCAGAAAGAGCCGCCGAAACAGGCGCGACAGCACGCGCACGGGCAGAAAGAAGCCCAGCCGGCAAGCGACCCACCGTGACCCGTCGGACGAGAGACCGCCGCCGGGCACGACACAATGGACATGGGGATGATGGGTCATGGCCTGGCCCCAGGTGTGAAGCACGGCGACGATGCCGATCTCGGCGCCCAGTCGCTTGGGATCGGCGGCAACGGTCTGCAGCGTCTGGGCGGCGATGCGCATCAGCAATGCATAGACGACCGCCTTGTTGTGGAAGGCGATCTCGGCGATGCCAGGCGGCAGCGTGAAGACCACATGAAAGTACGGAACCGGCAACAGATCGGCGACGCGGGCATCGACCCACTCCCTGCGGGCTGCGCCTTGGCACTTCGGGCAATGGCGATTGCGGCAGGAATTATAGGAGATACGGGTCCTGCCGCAATCGTCGCAGGCATCGACGTGACCGCCGAGCCTGGGCGTCCGGCAGGCTTCGATCGCGCCCATGACGCGTCGTTCGCCGCGGCCAAGATGACCGGCGTTCTCCCGCCTGTAGGAGCTCCCATGTCGTCGAAAGATGTCGGCGACTTCGAAGGTGGGGCGCAATTACGATTCCGGCGGCGTCACCTCCAGTCGTAATCGATCGAGCGGACTGGCCGTCGACCGGATGGTGTCGGTGGAGACCTGCGTATAACGCGCTGTTGTCGAGAGGTGCGCGTGGCCGAGCAGGACCTGGATGATGCGGATATCGGTCCCGTTCTCGAGCAGGTGCGTGGCAAAGGAATGCCGCAGCGTATGGACGGTGACGTGCTTGGAAAGACCCGCCGCCGCAACCGCCGAACGGCAGGCGGAATGCAGCACCCACGGCTCGATCGGCTTGTCTGCGTCGCGCCCAGGAAACAGAATGTCCTTGGGCCGCGCCAAGCGCCAATAGCTGCGCAGGATCCCGAGCAGTTCCGGGGACAGCATGACGTAGCGGGCTTTGCCGCCTTTGCCACGCGTGATGTGGATCACCATCCTTGAGCTGTCGATATCGTTGGCGCGAAGACCACAGACCTCCGAGACCCTCAGACCGGCGGCATAGGCCGTCGTCAGAGCCACCCGCGCCTTCAAGCTGGAGACGGCTTGCAGAAATTTGACGACCTCGTCGCTCGAAAGAACAACCGGCAACTGGCGAGGTTCGCGCGCATACGGAATATGCTCCGGGATCGTATTCTGGCCGAGCGTTACGCCATAGAGGAACCGGAGTGCGCAGACGATCTGGTTCAATCCGGACCAGGATATGCCCGTCGACACAAGGTGGACCTGGAAGGCGTGGACTTCGTCCAGGCCGAGCCGATCCGGTGATCGGCCGAAATGACGGCTAAACTTTGCGACTGCATAAAGATAGGATTGCTGCGTGGCCGGAGAAAGATTGCGGACCGTCATGTCCTCGATCATCCGGCGACGCAGAGGGCTCATCTCGGCCATCTGGATCTCCTGTCTGAAGGGTGGGTTTGCAACACCCAAATCCTCTCAGACAGGAGGCATCTCTCAAAGCGGGCACCAATTGCCGCGACTAGCGGCTTAGTTCAATCCCGAATCCGGTTAGCTGCGAAACGCTTTAGTGGGCATCGACCCTACCTTCAGGCATGTTCATCCGTCGGCCGATCATCGCCGACATCCGCGCATAGCCGTCGCGCTCTAGTTCCGCCCGCGGGAAACGTAGCCATGACCACCGCCCATGAACCTTCGATCGCTGGGGTTATCCGCCCACCTCCGGTTGGCGGATTGGGAGGACATGTCCGAACGGATGAACAGGCTTTTGCTGCCACACTTTGGTGCCGACAGCTTAGCAAACCGCGCCAGTTACACGCGGAGCCCGTCACGCGATGCTCTGGAGGCTTTTTCGCCGGTGGACTCGCTGCCCTCGCTACCTTGCGAGTGAAAGCGAGCGGCACGCCGTTTCAAACCAAGGTAGGGGAGCAGCTTCGCCTCATACCGGCTGGATCGACGATCAGTTATGCTGAACTCGCACGTCGCGGCGGCAGCCCAACCGCCACCAGGGCTGTGGGGGCCGCGAATGGAGCGAATTTCATCAACATCGTCATTCCGTGCCACCGGGTAATCGGGTCTGACGTCTCGTTGACGGGATACGGGAGCGGACTGCCCCGCAAACGTTGGCTTCTTGATCACGAGAACGGTGCAAAGCCTCTCTTCGCTTCGGAGGCCGGAATTTTCACCAAATGGGAAGATGGGACTTGCGGGCCAGAGGGGTGAGTTGGTTCAAGAGCGAAATGCGCAAACCTATGGCAGTTCTGCGCCTTCATATGGCACGTTCGGACAGCCAGTGGTGCATCGCCAATCGAACTACCCATAGATCAGATTTTGCCTCTTCCAGAGTCCGTGGGTGTCGTTGACGCAATCTCTTCGATCTCTCGCCGCTGCTCGGCATGTTTCGTGGGGTTTTGCTCCTTCAATTTCTGTAGATTTAGAAGCTTCCAGCGGACAGCCGGCAGCTCCGCCGCCTGAGGTAGGCCGATTGCCGCGAAATCTGGTTCGCCGTCATGAAGTGACAGCAAGAAGCGCATCGCCTTGTCGTCAAGCTTCGCAAGGATATCTGTTGTCATCCGGTCCCTCGCGGCTTTCAGATCGTCGAGGCTGACCGGCTCGATCGTCATCCCTTCGAACTCCTTCACGAAGGCTTCGTCGAGGTCTGCAAGCGAAGGCCGCACCAACTCGTGTGGTGGGCGCCCGGAACTGGCGACATAGATCAGGAATGTCCGGAACAACGCGTCGGTCAGCCCTTCGTTCTCATAGAGTAACTTGACGTCGAACAGGTCTCGCGGATGCTGCCGGTCCACCGCGGCGTGCAGCTTTCCGCCGAACAGGTCCTCGAACGAGACGACCTGCATCTCGGCGAAACCGAATGTCTCTTCGACGCTCTCGCTCACTCGGCGTCGTTCTGGTGTATGGACGGTGCCCCTCGCGACCGGGGAGGTCTCGACCTTGATTTCGGCATTACCCTGCCGGACAAGGAGGCGGGTGTCGTTGTTGCCGCCGCCGGCGATTCTCTGAACGCTCGCCCCACGCAGAGTGCGCATCAAGTCTTCGCGGATGTGTTCGAGCCTCATATCGATGTTTTTTAGAGTCGTTTCACGGTCCTCGATCGGCAGATAGGTCAAGTCGACATCGACCGAGAGCCGCGGCATGTCGCGATAGAAGAGGTTGATCGCCGTTCCACCCTTCAGGGCGAAGACCTCGTGGCGGGCGATGAAAGGAAGGGTTCGCACCAGAAGGTCGACCTGGCGCATGTATTGGTCACGGGCCATGCAGGGTCTCCTTCGGCATCATGTCGGCCGGGACCGTGATGCGATAGATTGGGTGCAGCCGGCCGCCCGGCGTCAGCGCCCGGTCGCCCTTGCCGAGATCAACGGACGACATGTCGATGTACCGGCGCCAGGCATGATTATGCTTGTCGGCGAACACAAAGAAGAGGCGCTTGGTTTTGACGCTCCGACAAAGGGTGAGGAGCGTCATCAGCACTCGTGGGCGCAGATTGGCGAGGCTTTCGAACGCCACGTCCACTTTGTGGAAGCTCTCACCCTTCGGGACCTCGTCGAGCATTTCGAGAATCGCGCGTTCGGGCGAGGACATCGGCATTGGCCAACGCCATGGGCTTTGTGCCAGCTCCGAATTCTCGTCGTTGGAAAGGTTGAAGTCTGCGTTTTCGACTCCGGTCGTTCCGTCGCCGAACAGGACATTGCTCCTGGACTTCACATCGGCGTCCGTTTGCAGTTTCAATAGCCAGGCTGGAATATCGGATCCGTAGAGATAGAGGGCGAAGTCACCACCAAACGACAGGTAATGGGCATGTCCCCGCAAAGAGAGCGAGCTCGCCCCACCGACATGAAATTTATGCCGCATGAGCCAGAAGGCCGAGAGCAGGGGTATTTTCCAGCCTCCGATGGCCTCTGGATTGGTGTCCGAGGAAAACGGGCGACGGTACACACCCGACATGACTGGCTCGAGCCAGCCCTGCTTGACATAGCCTGATACCGACTGTCGCGAGATGGCATGACGAGCCATCCACTCCGAATCCACCAAGAAGCCAGGAGGGACCTCGTGAAGGAGCTGCTTTAGCTTTGTTTCTGATTGTCCACTCATGGTTGACACTATTGCATAAGATTAAAGTTCGCGCGACATTGACTTTGCAGAATCGTCAATTTGTCAATTTAGAATTGACCGCACGCATCGAATTCAAAGTAGAATTCGGGCGAGCGTTCCCTGCTGACCGGGCTGTTCCGACCTAGATTTGCAAGGAAGCGATGATTTCCGGCGACGTCGGCGCGCCACCGCGTCGATCAACACCGTGCAGCCAAGCCACGCCGTTGTCGCGGAGGGTGAGGCCTCACGAAGCCAGTCGCACACTGAATGTGCTGGCAGAGAGCGATCCGCACTTGGATGCGTTATCGTTCAGCACCCGGACCTAACCGCCACGCCAACGAAAATCAGCTTTCGTCCTTACGGCCAATGGTCTCCAGAACCTCGTAATGCTCGACGAAGGCACCGGGGCCGTCGTTCAGCAACGCCAAGACGCTGGACTGGCAGATTGCGACCGTCTCCACCTTTTCGATATTTGTTGTCTCCCACTGCATATCAGGATCGGCTGCGATGTCCTCGCGCATTGCAAGCACAGTACGTCTTACATCTTCGTAGTCGTTGAAAAAGATATCGCGCAGCCCGGTCGGCTTCCAGCGCTCCTCGCGTGGGATACGAGCTTCGGCATACGTGTAAAAAGTGAACACAAGACCTTCAGTCAACGGTTTCTCCTGAAGCATTTGCGGCGGTACGCCCCCGCCGGGGCCGATGGCGCGGGCGGCCGGAAATGGGAAAGGTGGGTCGGCGGCCGGAGAGGGAGAGCGGGGCGGAACGGCGGCGGCGGGTTGAGAGGCTGGAGAGAGGCTCCGGCTGCTCGCCATGGAGCCGCATCATGCATTCCCACCTAAACGTCGACCACGCGCGCCCGCGAATGGCTTCGCCCACGTCGCCGCCGGCAACATCGATTTCCCGTGCCTTTCCATCGATCTCCATCGTCCTGCCCATCGTCGATCTTCTGAAGCAAGGCGCGGCCGTCGCCATCGGGGTTTCGGGCGGCAAGGACAGTCAGGCCGCGGCCATGGCCACCTTCGAGTACCTCGACAGGATCGGACATTCCGGCCCGCGCTTGCTAATCCATGCCGACCTCGGTTCGGTTGAATGGACGCATTCGCTCCCGACCTGCGAGCACCTCGCTGATCGCCTCGGCGCCGAGTTCGTTGTCGTGCAAATTCCGAGGCAAACCGCCCCCTGATTCCGAAATGATCTCGCCCCTCCATTCCGAGAAATAGTCGCCCCCTTGTTCCGAGATGATGCCGCCCCCTTTGGCAGGGATGTGGCGTGGGTGTTCTGCCGGTGTGAAGTTCCTTCCGTCGATGGTGACGAGGAAGGAACGGGATGCCTGCGGAGAGACTGGAGATGCGGCGTGTCCGCGAGATACTGAGATATCGGGCCGAGCAAGGACTGGGCCACAAATCGATTGCGGTTCGGGTCGGGGCAGCACCGTCGACGGTGCGCGAGACGCTGCGACGTGCGATGGCTGCGGGGCTTTCGTGGCCGTTGGACGACGACGTCAGCGATGCTGTCCTGGAAGCGGCTCTCTACAAATCGGCAGGGACGAAGACGGGTCATCGCCGGGCCCCCGAGCCGGACTGGGCCGAGGTCCATCGCGAACTCAAGCGCAAGCACGTGACGCTGCAAATTCTCTGGGACGAATATATCGGCCGTCATCCCGATGGTTATCGTTACAGTCGGTATTGTGACCTTTACCGTGGCTGGGCGCTGAAGCTGCCGGTGACGATGCGGCAGGAGCATGCTGCCGGCGACAAGCTGTTCGTCGATTATGCCGGTGACACGGTCACGGTCGTCGTTGATCGGCTGTCGGGCAAGACGCGACAAGCACACCTGTTCGTGGCGGTTCTGGGAGCGTCCAGCCTGTCTTATGCGCAAGCGCGCTGGACAGAGACGCTACCCGACTGGGTCGAATGCCATGTTCAGGCGCTGGAATTCTTCGGCGGCTCGCCGGCGCTTCTGGTTCCTGACAATGCCAAGGTGGCGATCATCAAGGCCTGCCACTTCGACCCTCAGGTCAACAGGACCTATTGCGCCATGGCGGCGCACTATGGGAGCGCCGTTCTTCCGACACGGCCGCGGCGGCCGCGCGACAAGGCGAAAGTGGAGGCCGCGGTTCGTATTGCCGAGCGCTGGCTGTTGGGCCGGCTGCGTCATCGGGTCTTCTACAGCCTGGCCGACGTGAATGCGGCGATCGCCGAACTGCTTTGGGACCTCAACGATAAACGCGTTCTGCGCCGGGTCGGCGCTACCCGTCGCCAGCTATTCGAGGAACTCGATCGTCCGGCTCTGCGGCCATTGCCTGTCGAGCGCTACGTCTTCGCCGAGTGGCGTATCCGGCGTGCCGGACTGGATTACCACGTCGAGATCGAACGGCATTACTACTCCGTTCCCTATCGCTTTGCCCGCGAGCAGGTCGAGGCGCGCATCACCGCCAACACGATCGAGATATTCCACAAGGGCGAGCGGATTGCCGCGCACCGCCGCTCGAGCGGCAATGGCAAACACACGACCATCCCCGATCATATGCCTTCGGCGCATCGTCGGTTTGCCGACTGGACGATCGAACGCATTCGGCGCGAAGCCTCTGCCATGGGACGGGATGTCGAGCTGTTGTGCGAGCGCATTCTTGCCGACCGGCCGCATCCTGAGCAGGGCTTTCGCGCCTGCCTCGGAATTATCCGCCTTAACAAGAGCTTCGGCCGCGACAGGGTTAATGCCGCTTGCGCCCGAGCGCTGGAGATCGGGGCTCGGACCTATGGCTCAGTGCGCTCCATCCTCGACAATCACCTCGACCGGACGGCGAGCTCGAATGGTGCCGCCTCGCACGAACCGATCCACCACGAGAACATCCGCGGACCTCGCTATTACCACTAAGGAGAACGAAGAATGCTTGCTCATCCAACACTTGATAGACTGAACGCCATGGGCCTGGCGGGCATGGCCAAGGCCTTCGGCGAACTCGTTGCCAACGGCGAAGCCGAACATCTCTCGCATGCCGAATGGCTCGGACTGCTGCTCGAGCGGGAATGGAGTTCCCGTTACGACCGCAAGCTTGCTACGCGCCTCAGGTTCGCCAAGCTTCGCCATCAGGCGACGCCCGAAGATGTCGACTATCGCGCCGAACGCGGCCTCGATCGTGCGCTCTTCATGAAGTTGCTCGGTGGCGACTGGATCGGCGCTCACGACAATCTCGCTATCTGCGGCCCTTCGGGCGTCGGAAAGAGCTGGCTGGCTTGCGCCCTTGGCCACAAGGCTTGCCGCGACGATCGCTCGGTTCTGTATCAGCGTGTCCCTCGGCTCTTTGCCCAGCTCGCGCTCGCCCGCGGCGACGGCAGATATGCGCGGCTGCAGCGCACCCTGGGTTATGTTCAGGTCCTGATCCTGGACGACTGGGGTCTTGAGCCGCTCAACGAACAGGCCCGTCACGATCTTCTGGAAATCCTTGAGGACCGCTACGGCCGCCGATCGACGATCATTACCAGCCAGCTCCCCGTATCCGCCTGGCATGGCGTCATTGGGGACCCCACCTACGCCGACGCCATCCTCGATCGCCTCGTCCACAACGCCCACCGCATCGAACTCAGCGGAGAAAGCCTACGACGAAATCTGCCGCGCAAAGCTTGACACATCACTCGATCGAACTGACAACAATTACTGCCTGCAGACCCCGATGAAACAGGGGGCGAGATCATCCCGGAATCCGGGGGCGCAATCATCTCGGAACAAGGGGGCGGCTTCATCGGAATCGGCATTGTCGTCCGCCGCAAGCAAGGCGGGCTGATGGACCGCTGGGAAAGCCGCTGGCGATCGAACGTCGCGCGCTACGAAAATCTCAGCACCGTGACGCTCGTGCCGTGCTGGAGCACGCCGGCAATGAGATTCTGCACGTCCGAGCTCAAGACCTCGAAAATCCATGCAGAACTCAAACGGCGATTTTCCAGGCTGCCCATCATCAGCGTGACCGGCGTCCGTCGCGAGGAAAGCCCGCAGCGCGCCCGTGCCGAGATCCTCGACCACAAGCCGGGAGAGCGCATATGGACCTGGCGGCCGATCCTCGACTGGTCCGAGGCGGAGGTCTTTTCGTCGCTGGATTTCTGGGGCATCGAGCCGCATCCGGCCTATCGCCAGTTTGGCCTCAGCCGCGTCTCCTGCCGCTTCTGCATCACGTCCAGCCTTCCCGATCTGGTGGCCGCGGCCGCCCAGCCGGAAACGCACGACCTTTATCGCCATATGGTCGGATTGGAATGCCGGAGCACATTCGCGTTTCAGAGCAGCCGCTGGCTAGGCGATATTGCGCCTCATCTCCTTGCGCCCGGAACGCGGGATCGTCTTGCCATGGCCAAGGACAAAGCGGACCGTCGTCGTGAGGCAGAGCGCCGGCTGACGAAACCGATGCTCTATGTGAAGGGCTGGCCAATCCGGATGCTGTCGGACGGCGAGGCCGACCTCCTCGCCGAGGTGCGCTCGGAAGTCAGCACCATGGTGGGAATTCGCGCTCGCTACCTTGATCGATCGTCGATCCATGCGCGCTACGCCGAGCTGCTCGATATGCGCGACAGCAGAGGGAGGGCAGCATGACCATGATATTGCCTTCCCGGCGTTTGTTGATCCTGTCGTGCTCGATGACCAAGCGCGATGGCCCGCAAACCATACCGGCGCGCGATCGCTATGATGGACCGCTCTGGCGCACCCTGCGTCATGCGGATCCCGATGGGCAGAAGGCTCAGGTCGCCTTCCTGTCGGCCGAGCATGGCTTTCGCGAAGCCGGAAGCACCATCGAGAACTATGAGGCACGGATGACACCGGAGCTTGCGGCCGCCATGAAGGCCGGCGGCCTCGGCATGCGCTGGCCGCAGCCGAAAACCCAGCGGCGCGTGATGCCACCGGGCGAACATCCCGGCATGCACATCGCCTCGATGACAGAGCATGGCCGGATACCGTTCATCGAGGTCTGCCTGGTCGGCGGCGCCCTCTACCTCGACGTCATGCAGCACTTCGTTGAGCTGTTTCAGGAGGATGGCTTTGTGACCGGGAGCGCGCCGATCACGGAAATCTGCGCGCCGATCGGTATCATGCGGCGGCAGATGACGATCTGGCTGAACAGTTCCCCGCGTGCCGCCAACAGCGACGCGGACGCTGGCGGCTGGCGTTGAGGGCGGCGGACCGGGAAAGAGGGAGAGGGGGGATGGGGGTTTCGTGGCGGATTGAGGTGGCTGGAGAGAGGCTCCGGCCGGTCCGTCGCGGAGACATGACATGGCACAGGCCATTCAGAAAATCTCGCTCAACGCCGGGCGCGACATCCCCTTCAACAAGCTCGTCCTCAGCCAGCAGAACGTGCGCAAGACCAAGGCCGGCGTCTCGATCGAGGAACTCGCCGACGACATTGCCCGTCGCGGGTTGCTGACCAGCATCAACGTGCGTGCGGAACTCGATGCCGAAGGCAGGGAGACCGGTATCTATCGGATCCCTGCCGGCGGCCGCCGCTACCGCGCGCTGAAACTGCTGGTCGACCGGAAGCAACTGACGAAGACCACGGCCGTTCCCTGCATCGTCAGCGAAGGGGAAACCCTCGAAGCCGAGGACTCGCTCGCTGAAAACGTCAAGCGCGCCGATCTTCATCCGCTGGATGAATTCCGCGCGATGATGGTCTTGCGCGAGCAGGGGCTCGACGAGGAGGAAATCGCCGCTCGCTTCCACATCTCGGTTGCGACGGTGAAGCAGCGCCTCCGGCTGGCGTCCGTCTCGCCACGTCTGCTCGAGCTCTATGGCGACGACCAGATGAAGCTCGGCCAGGTGATGGCGTTCTCGCTCACCAAGGATCATGCGCGCCAGGAGCAGGTCTGGGAGACGGTTTCGCGGACGCAGAGCACGGACCCCTACTACATCCGCCGGCTGCTAACCGAAACGGCGGTCCGGGCAACGGATCGCCGTGCAACCTATGTCGGCATCGAAGCCTATGAGGCCGCCGGCGGCATCGTCATGCGCGACCTTTTCGAGCAGGACAACGGCGGGTGGCTCCAGGATCCGGCGCTCCTTGAACAGCTCGTGCTGGAAAAGCTGACGGCAGATGCCGAAGCGCTGAAGACGGAGGAGGGCTGGAAGTGGGTCAATTCCGCCATCGACTTCCATTTCGGCCACGCGTCCGGTCTTCGCCGCTTCTATGGGAAGCAGGCGGAGTTCACCGAGGAAGAGCTTGCTCGCCATGATAGCTTGCAGGCGGAGTTCGACAAGCTCAGCGAGGAATACGAGGCCGCCGACGATTATTCCGAGGAGACGGAAGCGCGCCTCGATGATCTTGATGCGCAGCTTACTGCCCTGAACGAACGGCCCTACGTACTCGATCCCGACGACGTCGCTCGCGGCGGTGCCTTCATCTCGCTCGCCGGCAATGGCGAACTGAAGATCGAGCGCGGCTTCGTCCGGCCCGAGGACGAGCCTGTCATCGAGGCCGTGGAGGGCGACGCTGCCGATCCGGATGGCGATGGCGGGGACGACGTCATCGCATCGGCAGAAGGTGGCGTCACGGTCAACGGCAAGTCCGTCGGTATCGAGGAGCCGGAAGACGACGACGGCAAGATCCGGCCGCTCTCGGAACGCCTCATCGAGGACCTGACCGCGGCCCGCACGCTTGCGCTCAGGAATGCGCTCGCCAATGAACCGATGACGGCCTTCATCGCCGTGCTGCACCTTCTGGTGCTGAAGACCTTCTACCATTACGGCACGGCGTCTTGCCTGGAAATCACGGTGCAGCATACGGTGTCGACCAAGACGCAGGGCCTCGCCGACACGGTCTGGGCAAAGGAGATCGAACAGCGCCAGGAAGACTGGGGGCACGATCTTCCGGGTGAAGCCGATGCGGTGTGGGCCTACCTGATCGCGCTCGATCAGGACAGCCGGCTGGCGCTGTTTGCGCATTGCGCGTCGATGTCGCTGAACGCCACGATCCAGCAATGGAACCGGCGCACCAAGGAAAACCAGCACGCCGTGCAGCTGGCCCAGACGATCGGGTTCGGCATGGTGGGTGCGGGCTGGACGCCGACGGTCGATAACTATCTCGGCCGCGTGACCAAGGCCCACATCCTGCAGGCCGTTCGCGAAGCCAAGGGCGACCAGTCCGCGCAGCTCATCGACCACCTGAAGAAGCAGGACATGGCGCGCGAAGCGGCCCGGCTGCTCGACGGCAGCGGATGGCTCCCCGAGGTGCTGCGTTATCCTGCCGATGAAATCGCGGATGAGACCGGGCTGTCGGAGACGGATGAAACGGTGCTCGTTGACGAAGACGATACCGAAGCCGTCGAGGTCGCGCTGCCGGCGTTCCTGACCGAGGGTGTCGAAGACGAGCAGGCGGCCGCCGATCCCGACGAGGATCAGGACGGTCATCTCGAAGCCGCGGAATAGATCCGCGAAGCGCCAACGATCAATCCGAGGCCCGGCCGCCGCGCCGGGCCTTTCTGTTTCCCGATCTGGAGACCTATGACATGCGCCAACCGGCGCATTGCTGCCTGGACCAGCGCGCCCCCGCGTCCTCTCCAAGCCGCCATCCCAACCGGCCAGCGACCCGGCCATCCATTCTCATTTCACAAGTCCGCTTGGCCCGACAGCGCCAGTCGGGTTTTTTCGTTCCAGGAGTCCAAGATGCCTGACTACACCATTGAGACGAGCTATCGTCTGCCAGCCTACCGTCATCGCACCTATCACGCCGAAACCGTTGTGCTCGCGTGCCGCCAGGCCACCGAGGACGATGACTGGTCCGCCGAGAAGCTGAGCTACGAAGACGCCGGTGAGACCTACGTTTCCGGTATCTGGAATGGGGTCGACGCCGCCTATTCCGGCCCGGCAATCCCGGTTCCATCGCACTTTTCGGAAACGGCCGAGAGGAAGGTCAAGCACTTCGAAAGATGGCGTCGCCTTAACCTGTCGCAATTCGCGGCGAGGATTTGTGTCCGTGTTTCAGGCAGCGGTCGACCAAGCGAT
>NZ_SHMI01000059.1:0-11397 GCF_004284735.1 Shinella sp. JR1-6
TGGCGGAGAATTCCAGATTAGACGGGCCTCGGCTGGCGCAAGGACGGATCCGCCACATAATCTCGCCCGGCACATAAGAACGGTTATGTGGCGCGCCACATAACCGTTCAACGGCTCGCTTTATGTTTTTCGGGCCAAACGAGCAGACCGTGTCAAGATCGTCACCGACACACGCATGCCGAGTATGGATGACATAACGCTGCTCAGTTCCATAGTTCGCAAGCACATAGGCATTCCTGTCGTGCTAGTCACGGTGCATGGCGACGTCGGCCTTGCCGTCCAAGCCACGAAACATGGGCGTCGGTGAAACACGAAATCGCGCGTCTGCAAAGTCTTGTCGAAGGCGGCAGCGTCAAAGAGGACATCGTCGGAGGGAGTCCGGTGATCCTCACGCTGCGCGGCTGCGTGTGCGTGCATCCCGTGCATCCTCTCCTTTACCCACCTGCTGATTCCCAATCGGGAGAAGATCACGAACTTCGGCGGCCTTATCGGCACGCTTCGTTACGAACTTGAAAAACTGGGTCATGCCGCGTGACACCGCGCGGCGGAGACCCTTGGCCGTTTCAAGCACTGGCTGGAAATGCAATCGCGGGCGCTCAGCAGCAGCGCCCGCGCACACAGGCGTTGCATCTTTTGTCATAGGCCGTCATGGCGGCTGCCTTTCGCGACGAAGCGTCCACTCGCCGAGGGGTTGTCGGCATCGAGCACTGGCTGGCGTGTCCGAATGACAATTCCGAATCGAATCGACCCAGGATCGCCCATGTTTGTCACTTGTCTTAGTTTCGCGCAGAATCGCGCCACCGCTCCCGCCTTCATGGCGGCGCATATTGCAGGGATCGCGCAGGGTTTCGCCGAAGAGGTTTCTTGTGTACGGGGTCGCTTCAGCCCACCAAACCTCCTCCATAAGGAAGCCCGAACCGAGAATGATGTGCGCATGGCAGCCGACCAATTCGTCATGGAAGGTGTAGTGCCCGCGGAAACCCTCGAAGTCGACGCGAACCTCACGACCTCGGCGTTGGAGCTTCTAAAGGCCGATGCATCGACGAAAACGGACGGCGACGCGATCTTGAGGTCGTGGCATCGCGAAAGGCGAGCTTACACGGCACCTAGCCCACCAATCCTGCGCTCCGTTTCAAGATTCGCTCTGCTCAGGGGTGCCCGCTGCACGAAACATCGCCCGGATAGATACCGGCAATCCGCGCGTTGTCGGCTGCGTTGTCGACAAGAATCCGGGTGAAGGGATACTCGTCGCGATGGCGGTCCGGCAACCGCGAGCGAGCAAGAGTGCGCCGGGCTAACTGCACCCGTGGAAAAGGCGTTTCATCATGTCGACCATAGAGAAGGAAAGGAAAGCGCATGACGGGCAGGCAGCCAAAATCAGGTCTCCACGCGCGATCCTAAGCCGCTACTATCGACTAATGACGAATATCCCGCCCCTTCTGGAGAGGGTATTCCTTAACGATTGCCTACTCTGTCACGGGAAGATGGAGACGGAGGAGCAAGAAGAGAGCGTCTCCCGAGGGGGCGCAATGTTGAAAAGGGAGGAACAATCGTGGCGGAAAATTCTTCGTCCAACGCATATTGGTCAGCAAATATTCGCGTCATTTTCATTTGTTTGGCTATCTGGGCTGCCGTGTCCTACGGCTTCGGCATCCTGCTACGTCCCGCGCTGTCTTCTATTGCGGTAGGCGGAAGCGATCTTGGTTTCTGGTTCGCGCAACAGGGATCAATCGTGATCTTCATCGCGCTGATCTTCTACTACGCCATTTACATGAACAAGATCGACCGTGAACACGGCGTCGACGAGGAGTGAGGAAGGCAGATGGATCAGTACACCCTTAACCTGCTGATCGTGGGGGCGTCTTTCGTACTCTATATCGGCATCGCTATCTGGAGCCGCGCGGGCTCGACAGCAGAATTCTACGCGGCCAATCGCGGCGTCCACCCGGTCATGAACGGCATGGCCACCGCTGCGGACTGGATGTCCGCCGCCTCGTTCATATCGATGGCTGGTATCATCGCCAGTGGCGGCTACGTCAATTCCACCTATCTGATGGGATGGACCGGTGGCTATGTCCTGCTCGCGCTCCTGCTTGCTCCCTATCTTCGCAAGTTCGGCAAGTTCACAGTGCCGCAGTTCATCGGCGACCGCTTCTACAGCCAGTCCGCCCGCCTCGTGGCCGTCGTCTGCCTCATCGTCATCTCTGTAACCTATGTTATCGGCCAGATGACCGGCGCCGGCGTCGCGTTTTCGCGCTTCCTCGAAGTGGAGGCCTCCACCGGCCTTTGGATCGCAGCAGCGGTCGTTTTCGTGTATGCCGTGCTCGGCGGCATGAAGGGTATCACCTATACCCAGGTCGCTCAGTATGTCGTGTTGATCATCGCGTACACCATTCCGGCAGTCTTCATCTCGCTCCAGCTGACCGGCAATCCCGTTCCGTGGTTCGGCCTGTTCGGCACCCACACGGAATCATCCCTACCGCTGCTGCAGAAGCTCGACCAGGTTGTGACCGATCTCGGCTTCGGTGCCTACACCGGGCAAGGTTCCATGCTCAACATGACCTTGTTCACGCTCTCGCTGATGATCGGCACCGCCGGCCTGCCGCACGTGATCATCCGCTTCTTTACCGTTCCAAAGGTCGCTGATGCCCGGTGGTCCGCCGGCTGGGCCCTCGTTTTCATCGCGCTTCTCTACCTGACGGCCCCGGCCGTAGGTGCGATGGCACGCCTCAACATCATCAACACGATCTTCCCCGCCGGCACGCAGCAGCAGGCGGTTCTCTACGACGAGCGCCCGGACTGGATGAAGAACTGGGAAGTCACCGGCCTGTTGAAGTTCGAGGACAAGAACGGCGACGGTCGTATCCAGTACTACAACGACAAGTCCGAAAGCTTTGCCGCCAAGGCTGCCGAGCGGGGCTGGAGTGGCAACGAGCTGACGATCAACAACGACATCCTCGTTCTGGCCAATCCGGAAATCGCGCAGCTGCCGGGCTGGGTGATCGGCCTCATCGCTGCCGGCGGTCTCGCCGCCGCGCTATCAACGGCCGCCGGTCTGCTTCTGGCCATTTCCTCCGCGATCAGCCATGACCTGATCAAGGATTGGCTGAAGCCTGACATTTCGGAAAAGAACGAGTTGATGGCAGCACGTATCGCCATGGCCGGTGCGATCCTGATCGCAACGCTCCTTGGCCTCCACCCCCCGGGCTTCGCCGCCCAGACCGTGGCGCTCGCCTTCGGCCTTGCCGCGGCCACCATCTTCCCGGCTCTGATGATGGGCATCTTCTCGAAGCGCATCAACTCTGCCGGGGCGACCGCCGGCATGCTCGTCGGCCTGATCGTCACCTGCGTCTACCTGTTCACCTATCTGGGCTGGTTCTTTGTCGCAGGGACGAACATGCTGGAGAACGTGCCGGAGAATTATTTCTTCGGCATTCCCCCGACGGCCTTCGGCCCGATCGGCGCACTGCTCAACTTCGCCGTCGCCTATGTCATCTCGGCGATGACGGCAGCACCACCGAAACATGTGCAGGATCTCGTCGAGTCCATCCGCGTCCCGCGCGGCGCGGCTGCAGCGACCGGTCACTAACCAGACGCCAGAGGAAGGCGGGCTCGAAGCCCGCCTTCCCTTACCCAGATTGCCTTACCATCAGGATTGCCATGGCTCCCACATCGGCTGACATTGCTAAATTCCTGGAATCCGTTCACCCCTACGATGGCCTCCCAAGAGCTGAGTTCGACCGCGTCGCACAGTGTTTCATCTGTCAGACCCGCAGCAGCGGCGAAACGGTATACAGCCACGGCGAACCGCTCCCCGGCGTGTTCCTGATCATGGAGGGCGCCGTCGAGGTGACGGATGCCGCTGGAGCGATCATTTCCCAGTTGCTTGCGCGCAATTCCTTCGGCGAACGTGGTCTTCTGGCTGATGGACTCGCCGCCACGACGGCCCGCAGCCTTTCCGATACGCATCTCCTGCTTTTGCCGGCAGACGAATTCAAGCGATTGTTCGAGGAGCAGCCTGTCTACAGGCGTTTCTTTGCCCGAGGCCGGCATGCCGAACCACGCCGGAGCGACATGGCGATGCAAAAGGTCGCCGACCTTATGTCGAGCCCGCCGATCACCTGCGCTCCCCATGACAATATCCGCCAAGCAGCCCGTCTCATGCGGGATCGCCGGATTTCCAGCCTGGGCGTTGTCGACGACGGGCGCCTCGTCGGCATCCTGACCATCCGTGACCTTTCTACCCGCGTCCTGGCTGAAGGGATCGATCCCGATACGACACCGGTTTGCGCCGTCATGACCCGCGATCCGATCGGCCTGCCAGCAGAAGCGCTCGGCTCCGACGTCCTTAATCTTATGTTCGAAAAGCATATAGGCCATCTGCCTGTGGTGCATGGCGACACGCTTGTCGGCATGTTGACGCAGACCAACCTGACACGGTTTCAGGCGGTCTCTTCGACGCAGATAATTCAGGACATCGTCGAAGCAGAAACCGCCCGGAGTCTGCCCGCGATAACCGCCCACATTCCCCGCTTGCTCGCACAGCTTGTCGGCAGCAACCATCCGCACGAGGTCGTCACACGGCTGATCACTGATGTTACCGACGCGGTGACGCGGCGGCTGATACAGCTGGCGGAAGAACCCCTGGGGCCGTCGCCGGTGCCCTATGTCTGGCTCGCATGCGGCAGTCAGGGCAGGCAGGAACAGACCGGCGTAAGTGATCAGGACAATTGCCTCTTCCTTCACGACAGCTTCGTCGAGAGCCAACGTCCCTGGTTCGACGCCCTTGCGCGTTTTGTCAGCGACGGCCTGCACGCCTGCGGCTATGTCTACTGCCCCGGCGACATGATGGCGACCAATCCTCGCTGGTGCCAGCCAGTGCGCGTGTGGCGGACATATTTCCAAGGCTGGATCGATACACCCGATCCGATGGCACAGATGCTTGCAAGCGTCATGTTCGACCTGCGCCCGATTGCCGGAAACGCGGCGCTGTTTAGCGATCTCCAGGCCGAAACGCTCAATCAGGCAAGCCGCAACTCCATCTTTGTCGCCCATATGATCGGCAACTCCCTGAAACACGTGCCACCGCTCGGTCTATTGCGCGGCTTTGCTACCCTGCGCACGGGCGAGCACCGCAACCAGATCGACATGAAGCACAACGGCGTGATTCCCGTTGTCGATCTCGGCCGGGTCTATGCCTTGGTCGGGCGGCTCTCACCCGCCAATACGCGCGCTCGGTTGCTCTGCGCCGAAGACGCGGGAGTCATCTCCGGCGCCGGCGCGAGCGACCTGGTGGCCGCCTATGACCTGATCGCCGAATTCCGGTTGCGCAACCAGGCTGCACAGATCAAGACTGGCCAAAAGCCCGACAACTACCTGGCGCCGTATGAATTCGGTGACTTTGAACGCTCCCATTTGCGCGATGCCTTCGTCGTCGTGCGAACGATGCAATCTGCTCTGGCCCAGCGGGGAAGCGCGTCCATATAGAGGAAGTCCACATGTTGTATGAGTTGATCGCCGCAGTCGTCGCTGGCGTCGCATTGGGAGGCATTGCGATGGCCCTGCGCGCCCTCACGCGCGGGCTGTTGCCGAAATGGCTTGTGCCAGCCGCCGCAGGTGCCGGCATCCTCGGCTATTCGATATGGAGTGAATACAGTTGGTACTCCCGTGCCCTTGCCGCCCAACCAGAGGGCGTGGTCACCGCCTGGCACAATGAGGAAAGCGCCCCCTGGCGCCCATGGTCGTACCTTGCGCCCGTCATCACGCGCTTCACCGCTGTCGATACCCGCACCGTCCAGCGCCACCCGGATTTTCCCGATCAGAGAATAGTCGACATTCTGCTGTCGGCGCGTTGGCAACCGAACTCGATCGTGAAGGTGGTTTTCGATTGCGTCGGCAACAAACGTGCCGACTTGTCTGGAGGGAATATTTCCATCGGGACGAACGGCGAGATCAAAAACGCAAGATGGATTGATCTGACACCTGGCGATGCGGGCCTGAAGGCAGCCTGCGCGCCGGCAGGGGAGTGACCTTTGCGTTGGGGTGTTCGCGGACGCGTCCTGTTTTTCTTTGTTGCCCTGGCGATCGGCTGTCTGGCGATCCTCGTGACGGGCATCTGGTTCGGCTATCATCGCGCCAGCGTATCCAACGTCTACGATGCCTTCGCACAGGCGGGCATCGCGATGGGATTTGGATTCGCGGCCCTGCTCCTTTGCAGCTGGGTTCTGTTCGACAGATACTTCGCGCGGCCGGTGAAGTCCGTCGCTGCCGCCATGCAGGCAAGGGCGTACGCGGACGTCGGGGGCAGCATTGATGTGACCGGTGCGAAACATCTGGGTGAGTTGCCCGGGGCGGTTTCGCAAGCCATTGCGACACTAAGGCAGGCGCGCAGCGACCTTGCCGAAACCGTCGCCCGGGAAACGTCGCAGCTGCTTGCCGACAAGGGGAAGCTGGAGCAGATGCTGTCGGATGTTCCGCCTGCCATTCTGCTTTGCACCGGTCGTCACCACATCGCCTTCTACAACAGTGTCGCTCAGCAAATGCTCGGCACACCGCATATGCCGATCTGCCTCGATCGCAACCTGTTCGACTACCTTGCAGACCATGAAGTCCGCCACGTTCATCGGCGTCTCATGGAACAAGCCGCGCCCGACACAGTCGTCGAATTTACCTGCGCGAAAGGTTCGCGACGGCTTGCGGGCCGTATGCGTCTCGCTGAAAACAATGATGGTGATGCGGGCGCGTATGTCATGACGCTACGCGACGTGACGGAGGAAATTGCCGCCTTCGCCCGGCGAGATCTCCTCTTGCGGGATGTGTTCAATTCCCCGCGGCCGGCAGAAGCATTCGGGGAGCCGACTGGCAGAAACGATGGAGCCTGGGCGGACCTCAAACGTCGGTACCAGGCGTGTGAGGCGGAAGGTTGGCCGACAACACTGTCAGGCACAATCAACAGCCCAGTTCAGACCGGGCACGCCCCCGCCCCCATCTCCAACGCGCCGCGAGCGGTCGTTTACGACTTCGACCTGCTTTCCCGCAAGAACCGGGAAATCATCGCCGATGCGGGTTTGGACGAACTCAACTATGTCGTCTTCGATACGGAAACGACGGGTCTCTTTCCTGAGCGGGGTGACGAACTGGTTCAGATTGCTGCAGTGCGGATCGTGAATGGCAAGCTCATGCTCAGCGAGATTTTCGACACACTCGTCAATCCTGGGCGCCGTATTTCCAGTGCATCGACGGCGATCCACGGAGTGACGGAAGCCATGGTTGCCGACGCGCCGGATGTTCTCCGTGCCGTAGAGCAATTTCACAAATTCGCGGAGGGTTGCGTGCTCGTCGCGCACAACTCACCGTTCGATATGGCGTTTCTCCAGCGCCGTGAAAGAGCCCTCGGCATTCAGTTCTGCAATCCGGTTCTCGATACCGGCATCCTCTCCACCATGATGTTCGGGCGGCATGAAAGCCATACGCTGGACGCCTTGATCAGTCGCCTGGGCATATCCCTGCCCACGAGCAAGCGTCATACCGCCTTGGGCGACGCTATCGCCACGGCCGAGGCTTTCGTCAAACTCAAGGCAATGATGATGGGAAAAGGAATAGCAAGGTTTGGAGATATCGCTGAGGCGTTCAGGAAAATTCCCGATTACCGACGTAGAACCCACACAGAAATGGAACCATGAGAATAGAAAAACTTCCAGGTTATTCCCACAACACTCGCAATCACTTAAATTCATCCGCCGCGTTTCTGTCCTTAGCCAAAACAGATTGACAGAGAGCACGGGCCGTGCAGGCTATGTCATGCCGGCAACGGTCCCAGGCCGTCGTCATTTCTTCTCCCTAAGAAGTCCACCGATGACGGCCTGGTGTTTAGAATCGATCGTTTCCCAGGACGTTCTCTAATCACGTTTGTCAATCTGTGTCGGTGCTATCGTCGGGCACGCTCAAGGTTTTCTTCGAGGTCGGCGCTTTGTGACCGCTTCATCATGGCGTTGGACAGGCTCAGCCAACCAACTTGGTGTTCGCGGTCGCCGGTCCGGCCGGCGCTCCCATCCGCGGGATCGGTTTAGGCTGCGGCACCGTCCTGACCGGACGATTCTGCTGGTGCTTGAGCAAGGTGATGCGTGCTTGCTTCATGCGGGTTGGGTTGCTACAGGATTGGTCCATCGGAGCGGCTCGCCGGGCTTCCCTATCCCTTTAGCGAGCGCCGCAGCACTTATGATTTCGGCTCGTATGCCATGATGCGTTTGATTTTTCCCTGGCCGCATTGCTCATCGACAAGGAACTGCCAAACACCTCCTTGCCAGGTGCGGATATCGGCGAGGAACTCCTTCAGGCTTTCGATCCCCCGGTCGTTGAACGTTGTGATGCCCTCTTCGCTGCGTTCATGGGCACGGATCATGTCGCCATAGTGTGAGCCTGTAGCCGATGGCGTCGGACCTGAAGTTCCAGGGCATGAGGTCTTCGATTTCAGACGCGGGCCTGCCCTGAGCGATGTGGGTCAAGGTTTGGCAGAGCCAGGCGAGCGGATCGACGCTGTTCATTTTGCATATGTGGACGGCCCCCGGCTTGCAAGATTGACGGCAGTAATTTGAACCGATCGCTTGCGATCATATGTCCGGCCTCTGAGTGTGCGGCCGCACATGACCGCGGGCCAAGATGGTTTCCGCTACGCGAGTTCCAAACAGGTCTGCGGCCTTTGTCGGCCTTTGCATTATACGGATTGTCACGCGCTTCGGAACGATCGATCACCATCTACTCTTCTTCTTGCAAGTTTGGGCATCAGTTCAGTGCGGCAGCGTTCCGCAGATCACTCGCCGCGGCTGGCTGATCTCTATACGGCTCGGGCATGAAGCGGTTGCGCGGTGTCGGCCCTGTATTGCCCGCCGGTCACCATGAGCTTCCATGCGACGCGGGCAATCTTGTTAGCCAATGCCACAGCCACGAGCTTCGGCGGCTTGCGCTTGAGGAGTTCCCTGAGCCATGGCGAAGCGTTCTTGCCGCGCCCTTCTCGAACGTGGCGCAGAAGAGCAGTCGCCCCTGCCACGAGAACGCTTCGCAGGGTTTCATCGCCGGCACGTGTAATACCGCCAAGCCGGATTTTTCCAGCGGTGGAGTGATCTTTTGGCGTCAGTCCGAGCCAGGCGGCGAAGTGCCGACCCGAGCGAAAGCCTTCGGGTGCTGGCATCTTCATGACAAGCAGTGACGCGCCGATCGGGCCGACGCCGGGAATTTTCGCTAGTCGCCGACTGCATTCGTCAGCCCGGTGCCAAGCCATCAATCTGGCTTCGACCTTGGCGATCTCTCCCTGCAACTGTCTGTATTCTCGTGCATGAAGCGCGAACAAGTCGCGAGCAAGTTCGGGCAGCGTCTCATCGGTTGCGATACGCTCGAGCAGGTGTTCCACCTTGCATATTCCCTGGGCAGCACTCAATCCGAACTCGGCAGCATAGCCACGTATGGCATTGGCGAGTTGGGTCCGATTCCGGATCAACCTCTCACGAACCCCGATCAGCATCAACGCCGCCTGGCTCTCCGCACTTTTCACTGGGACGAACCGCATCGTCGGTCGACTCATTGCCTCACAGAGGGCCTCAGCATCGGCCGCGTCGTTCTTGCCGCGCTTGACATACGGCTTAACATATTGTGGTGGAATGAGTTTTACCTCATGTCCGAACGATTGCAGCAATCTGGCCCAATGATGGGATCCACCGCACGCTTCGATCGCTACAACAGTTGGTGGCAGTTTCCCGAAGAAGGCGATCATCTCCTTGCGACGCAGTTTTTTGCGCAGCACGGGCTCCTCAGTAGCGCCTACGCCATGCAACTGAAAGACGTGCTTTGACGTGTCCATTCCGATGCGGGTAATCTCTTCCACGGACGGTCTCCTTCGCTTGAGATCTGTAACGACCTCATTCTGGCACATCGATGCCGATTTGGGGGCCGTCCACCCCAACAGGTCTGAAGGAGAGTGGCCAATGTCGCCCAGGTGCGTCCACCACCTTCGCTGCTGGCGAATAGACTATTTTTCTCGTGATTGTTTGAGGCCTGATCGCGCGTTCGACGATGTTGGAGTCGATTTCGACACGGCCGTCCGCCAGGAACTGCTCCAGCACGTCCCGCCAGGAGAGTGCATAGCGGATCGTCTCGGCAGTCTTGGAATTCCCAGAGATTTTGCGCAGCTCTCTTTCCCACAGATCGAAGAGGCCGGTGACAATGACTGCGGACTTTTGCTGTCGCAGCGTCGCTCTGGTTTCGACATCCCGGCCGCGAACCTCATCCTCGACCTTCCATAGTGCGCTCATGGCGACGACCATATCCGTCGCAGCCTGCGAGACCCCGGTGATGTGCAGGTCGTAAAACTTGCGCCTGAGATGCGCCCAGCAGCCTGCGAGTTGGATCGTCTCGTTGTTGCCGCCTTTGGCCCGCGTCCTGGCCAGGCTGGTGTAGGCCATGTATCCATCGACTTGCAGGATACCAATTAAGCCAACGAGAGGCCGCGCCACGCACTGCGCACCTCGGCTGTCTTCGAAGCGATAGGTCACCATCGGCGGGCTGGTTCCGCCATAGGGCCGATCATCGCGTGCGTAAGCCCAAAGCCAGGCTTTCATGGTCTTGCCCGAACCGGGCGCAAGGGTGGTTGTTTTCGGCACGAAAGTCGTGAGGATTGGGCCAGCGGCGCGATCGTGCGGATAGAGGTTCGGCCTGGCGAAGTCATTCAGATTGCGGAATGGATGCTGGATCGAGCGTTTTGCGCCAGCATGGAGATGGGCGAGCCACAGGTTGCGGTGGCAAGCCTTATGGAGCTTCATAGGCTACTTACCGAGCGTGGTGTCAGGCAAAGTTCAACGGATGGACTCACGGCCATCCAGGATGGCGCGCCATGAAGGCACTACCACCACCCTCGACTTTGCCAATACTGACCCTGCAACTGAGCATACCGTTCGATACGCCGCAGATGCGAGATTTGAGTGACGCGGAACGGAGCCCGTTGTCACGAGGCTGGCAACCCTTCTGATGGCCGCAGCCGGCGTCGCAGCGAGGGAGGCGAGCGATGACAAGCAAATTCTCCTTGCCACCTCGGTGCTGACACGCAAAGCTGTGGTCTACGTTCGACAGTCGACCCCGGTTCAGGTCCAGGACAACACTCCACCTCAGCAACCGGAACAGGAGGCCCGGCCACCGCGTCGTAATCCGGAACAACGGAAACGAAGCCATCCAATGAACCACCCCCAAACCGCCCTTCCAGCACCGCCGTGCGCCAGCTATTCTACTGAAAGCGCGTAATCTCATGGCGACGAGCCGTCGCCGATAGCTGCTGATACCAACGAGCGCTGACGGCGACTCGTGGAGGGTTCCCAAATCATCGAATTTCTGACTCCCTGTGCCGAACGGAGG